>JBGMRC010000024.1:0-13723 GCA_048061075.1 bacterium
CCACCCAGCGGCGAATCCATATGCACCTGCGCTATTATTACTACTGAACCCAATGAATTATTGGCACCTATTCACAACCGTATGCCGGCCATAGTAAAACCGGATCAGCGGGAGATCTGGCTGGATCACGAGACCTCGGATGAGAAAGAGCTGCTTCCCCTGCTGGGACCATATGATTCAGATCTCATGGAGGCTTACGAAGTCTCGACTGCGGTTAATTCGCCGAGGAATAATTCAGCGGAAAACATAAAGCCAGTCGTCTGAACCACAGAGCCACGAAATACACTTGACATAGCTACTGGATAGTTTCATCAGGCAGTATTACCCATTCGCACCAGGACACGGTGTTCGGTCTTCTCACCGAACCGGTGGATTTGGATTACGTTCTCCTCCAATCTCCTGTCGTCCACTTCGATCCACACAACTCCCCTGTTCACTCCCTCAGGATTCTGAACCGATATCTCATAAAGCGAGCGGTCAACTCGATATGTCACTTCGAACTCTTTCCACTCTGCCGGGATCACAGGATCTATAATCAGTTCGCGACCATGTACCTTTATACCAAGCACATCCTCGATCCAGACCCTGTACATCCAACCGGCCGCGCCAGTGTACCAGCTCCAACCACCGCGGCCTGTGTGCTCGGCCGCATGGTAGACGTCCGCAGCCAGAACGTAGGGTTCAATGACGTATTTCAGGACATCCTCGCGGTTAAGGGTACGCTGGACGGGATTGAGTATATTAAGGATCTTTACAGCCCTGTCGCCATCACCTAAAAGAGCCATCGCTTTGGCTACCCACATGGCAGCGTGGGAATACTGTCCGCCGTTCTCTCGAATGCCCGGCGGGTAACTTTTAATATAACCCGGGTCACGCTCCGTCCTGTCAAAAGGCGGATCCAGGAGGAGAACCAGTCTCTCGTCTTCAAGAACAAGGTTGTTCCAGACCGAGGTCATCGCCTGGATTGCCCGTTGATTATCCGAAGCACCACTGATAACGGCCCATGACTGGGAAATGGAGTCTAAGCGGGCCTCCTTACTTTGAGCCGAACCGATGGGGATACCGTCATCATCATAGGCCCTTGTGTACCATTTTCCGTCCCATGCACTTGTTTCCACAGCCTCGGCCAGCTTATGCGCCTCGGAACGGAACAGTTCAACATCCTCTGCTCTGATCTCCCCTTTAAGCTCGGCCATTTCGCTAAAGGAGTTGAGGATATCGATTAGAAACCATGCCAGCCACACACTCTCACCCTTCCCTAGTGCGCCAACCTTATCCATCCCGTCATTCCAATCTCCTGTACCTATCAGCGGGAGCCCGTGTTCCCCGTAATTCAGACTACGTTCGATGGCTCGGCGGCAGTGCTCGTAGATCGTCGCCCTTTCAACGGATTCAGTGGGTGTCATAAAGGCTTCATTCTCATGCTCATCGAGCACCCGATCCTGGATGAATGGAACCCGTTCGCCAAGAATACCGGTGTCTCCGGTAAACCGAACGTACTGGGCAGTGGCGTAGGGAAGCCAAAGGAGGTCATCTGAACAACGAGATCGTATACCTGAGCCTTTCGGTGGATGCCACCAGTGTTGGACATCCCCTTTACGGAACTGCCTGCTGGCTGCATACCTGATATGTTCCCTGGCCAGAGCAGGATTCAGGTGCATCATGGCAAGTACGTCCTGGAGTTGGTCGCGGTAACCGAAGGCCCCACTTGACTGATAAAAGGCGGAACGTCCCCATATCCTGCAACTGAGCGTCTGGTATGGAAGCCATCTGTTAAGCAGCATGTCCACCGACTGATCCGGAGTCCTGACCTGCACACTCCCGAGCAGATCGTCCCACCAACGGGCCGTCTCCTGAAAAGACTTTTCCACAGTCAGGTTGTGGCTGTACTTCATGACAAGATCCTGAGCCTCCTGAACGGTACCAGTCTGGCCGATGAGACATGTTACATCCGTACTCTGTCCGGGAGCAAGTTCAACAATGACCTGGATCGCGGTGGCCGGATCGAGACCAATCCCGGTTCGTCCCGAAAGACTCACTCGCCTCAAGGCTTCAGGGTTCTCGAGAGAACCGTTCCTGCCGATGAATTCCCCACGGTCTCCCGTGCAGCTTTCCGGTACCGGCCTGACCGCAGCAAAGGCCACACTGTCACCATATTCCGGATGGTAACGGTTGCGGGCAAGCATCATCTGGGTTTTGCTCTGCCAGCTTGTTTCAATGTGCATTTGTGTCTTTTCCCGGTCCTGACCCAGGCACCATTCAACGTAGTAAGTTACCGAGATCACCCTTTTTCTTCCAGAACTGTTACTGAGACGGATCCGTTTGATGCAGATCGGTTCATCGCCGTTGTCGTCCACCGGAACGAAGGTGACCAGTTCATGTTCGATGCCGTGTCCGTTATACTCATGCATAGTGTATCCCGCGCCGTGCCTGACCCGATACGTCCCGTCGCCGCGTATGGGAAGCGGTGTAGGGGTCCAGAATCTGCCGCTCTCCTCGTCCCGCAAATAGATGACTTCACCTGGCGGATCGCTGACTGGATCGTTGGACCAGCCGGTCAACCGGTTCAGCTGGCTGTTTCCGCACCATACCGAACCAAATCCTGATTCACTGACGATAGTGCCGAACAGCGGATTCGCGATTACGTTAACCCAGGGGGCCGGAGTCCATTCCCCGGACTCAAGAGTGATGACATATTCCCTGCCGTCTGTTGAAAACCCTCCAAAATGATTGTTATAGATCGTCTCAATGGGAGTAAGGGCACGGTGGCCTTTGTGATCATTGTGCACATCGGCCTGCTTCTTCCATGGAAGGGATGGGGGTTCCAGCGGAGCACTCATTTGCTGAGACAGCGGCCCGCGGGCTGCAATAAGTGTCACGTGGGCCACGGACAGCATGAGAGTGAGGTCGTCCCTATCTATCTGATCTATGCTGCGCAGGTACACTCCTCCAGGCTCTTCTATCCCCGTGTACATTGTGTGCCCCTGGATAAGTCTCAGCAACTGGTCATTCAGCGGCTGTTCATAGCTGCTGGATTCCTCATTGAGGATCAGCAGATCGGTCTTCAGACCGTGACGTCTCCAGAACGAGTGCGCCAGCAGTATTTCGCGAACCAGACCGATATCTGCAGGATCGCTTATGGAAAGAACGATTATGGGAAGGTCTCCCGAAATCCCGTACCCCCACAGACTTGACTGCCCCAGACGATTTTGCCTGAGCCTGTCCTGTGGAGGCCTGTGTTTAGCGCTGGGAAATAACAAATAGCTTGCCAGATGTTGAAATCTGTGAGCCACCTCCGGTTTGATGCGAAGCTGCCTGAGTTCAAGCTGCGAAGCGGGCCAGGCCAGATCGCAGCTTCTGCGAATCATGCTGTAGTGCGAGTATCTTTCCATCAGATCCACGATCTCCTCGCGGCTCTCCGCGGCACCCAGGACCATGGAGAAGCGGATCTCCTGACCCGGCCTGAGTGTAGCTTGCCTGCGAATACTGAAGATCGGGTCCAGGACGAACCCCGCAGAACCCGTCAGTTTTCCATGAATGGCAGCCGGGTCCATGGGCGTACATCCCCGTGACAGGAACCTCTTCCGGTCGGTTTCAAACATAAAGGGTCCTTCATCCTCGCCTTCAGAAACAATAGCGTGACCCGCCCATATCTGATGTTCATCTTCACTTCGCAGACGTCTGTGCGCGAGCAATACCCTTGAGTCCGCAAGGGCTTCAGTATGCAGGAACATCTTGCTGAAGGCGGGGTGTGTCCTTTCAGCATCGTGGCCGGCAAGAGCCAGTTCCATATAGCTGGTCAACTCCAGATACCTGGTTTTGCCGGACCGGTTCTTCAACGTGATCTCCCTGATCTCAACATCATCCTCGGCAGAGACGATTATAACGCTTTCGGTCTCAATTCCTCTGTCAGATCTCCTTATTTCCGCCCGGTCCAGGGTGAAACTGGCCACGTAATTGTCCGGGGTGGAACCTGTGGGGTGGTATGCGATGCTCCAGATATGATCAGAATCCTGATCCCTGATGTAACAGAATGCTCCCCGGTTATCCCGAGTAGGATCAGACCTCCAGCTTGTAACATTCACGTCCCGCCAGCGACTGTAACCTCCTCCCGCACTGGTTATCATGAGGCTGTAGGACCCGTTGCTCAAAAGGAGTATCCTCGGTCTCGGGGAGTGGGGCGTATTGAACTTGGCGGAGGACTGCGCAATCTCCACAGGCATAGCGGATGACGGGGCTCGCTCTCTTGTCGGTACGATATAGAGCGGCGGCGATGCCGGAACCCTCTCGAAGAGAAGCGGCTCCGTTGCGCGCACCCTGGCGTCGGAGTGAAAACGCCTCTGCATGGGCTGATCATTCAGAAAGTTGTCAATCGCCAGGAGACTCATTGCCTGGTGGTGGGCCATGTAGGTCCTGACAATAACACCGCCCTTTCCCTCACGGTCCCTTTTACGACTGTAATCTATTGACTCGTAAAATCCGTACTTCCCGTACAGCCCGGCATCCACGAGCTTCCTTAAATTTCCTATCGCTTCTGCCGGCCGCACAGCCAGACTCAGCATAGTGGCGTATGGCGTGATCACCAGGTCGTCCTCCAGACCTCTTTTAAGGCCTAGACCCGGAACACCAAAAGCCTTGTACTGGTAGGTTTTACCAGCATCCAGATCCCCATACGCGGATTCCGATATCCCCCAGGGGACCTTCTTTTCCCGCCCGTACTCGATCTGGAGACTTACAGCCTCATTGCAAGCCCTGTCGAGCAGCGTGTTTTCGAAAACACGCTGCATGAGAAACGGCATGAGATACTCGAACATCGTCCCGCTCCAGCTGAGGAGAACTTGATGGCCGCTTGATACTCCGAAGGGCCTTCCAAGAGACATCCAGTGCTTGCTGGGCACGTCCCCTCTGGCAACAGCAATGAAACTTGTCAGTCTGGCCTCGCTGGCGAGCATGTCATAGAACGAATTGTCGAGGCTCTGGTCCGTCACATTAAAGCCGACATGAAAGAGCCTTCGATCCCTGTTGTAGAGGAATTTCATATTCATGCCGCCTGCCAGTTCCCGGGCCTGCTGGATTATTTCGTCAGCATCGTTGAGAACCTCCCATGCCAACCATACCGCCGGAGTAAATCTCTCTCTGAGATGGCCGATCCAGGCAGCCAGTGGGTCCGGGAGGTTTGTACTTTTTGAACTGGCCTCCTTAAGGAGATTAAAGGCTTTGACCCTGTCCCGAGCCAGATCACGGTATGAGGGTGCTGTCCTTAATGTCTCCTCCCATGAAGGAATGGTATCATCGCCGAGGAGTTCCACAACTTCGGCGGGTATATCGAACAACTCCTCTGCCCAGGAAAGATAGCGCTCTATGAGTTTTAGCAGTGCCTGTATTTCAGCATTGATCTGATTCGACCAGTAAACACTCTCCTCATGGCCTTCGATCTCTTCGTCCACGATCGTTTCCGAACCGCCTGGATCTTCAGCACTTGAACCGTAACCCGGTTCCTGGTTTACTTCACCAGAAAGGCTCTCGGCTACAGGCGCTGCTTTTCTGATCCGGCGTATAATCTCTCCCAGATCGTCGGGACAGCCCGACAGAATGCGGTCAAGTTCTTCGGTGGTTTTCAGGTGCCGGTGGGCTCCGGCCTTCTTCAGGGAAATGCCCAGGATGTGCACCGAGTCGAGCAGCCCTTCGACGGCTCGCAGATCCAGGATCGGTTCATTAATGATCTCCCTCAAACCCTCCTGGAGGGTCCACAGGGAGCCCAGGAGGTTTCCACTGTCCACAGTAGAAACATACCTGGGTCTGAGCGGTTCGAGGGTCTCAAGGTCATACCAGTTAAGCAGATGCCCTTCGTATCGCTCCATCCGACCTAATGTTGTAAATGTGTGTGCGACGCGTTTTATGGCATTTTCGCCGTTCAGATATCCGAAATCGTAAGCCGCAAGAGCGCTCAGCATCCACAGGCCGATATTTGTGGGACTAGTTCTTGGCGCAATCTCGTCGAGATGAGACACCTGGTAGTTATCAGGCGGCATCCAGTTGTTCTCGCCACTAACAAGATCATCAAAGATACGCCACGTCTGTCTTGCAATCCTTCTGAGCATCTTCTGATCCCGCTCAGAAACAACCTGTGGGGCCTTCGCGGACCCGCCTCTATACAGGAACCGCCCTGCCAGAAAAGGACTGGATATCCACAGAAGGATGAACGGAACAGCGCTTGCCAGGCTCCATGAGGAATACGCAAACAGTAATGCTCCCAGGCCCGCGGATATAACACCTATAGAAACGAACTGGAAAAAGTATGGCTGTGTACGGCCGGAAGCCTTCCGCTGTACCATCTGGGCTGTCGTCCACTCCAGCAGTTTTTTCTTGCTGACGATCCTCCTGTACAGGGCCCTTACTATGGCAAAAGTAGAGAGCAATGCCTGATGGGGGATCAGTGCGATCTCCAAACCTGAACGGCGCAGTGAACGTTTCAAATCCCCGAAAACGGACTTTTTCAACGAAACACCCGCCGTTAACCAGGAAGTAGCCAGAGCAAAGAGTTGGGGGAAAAAGGCCATGGCAACAAGAATGGATGCAACAGCCCCCACGGCGGGGGAAGCCAGCCATGCCGACACCAGCATCACGACAGACATGGCTGGGACTGTGCTCCGCCTTAGATTGTCGAATATCTTCCAGCGGTTCAGGCCGGACAGGGGATTCGGTACCCTCACACCTTCAGGCGTGGACACCCGCGGGAGGAACCACTCGGCGATCTGCCAGTCACCACATATCCAACGATGCTGCCTGGATGAGTATGTTAAGTAGTCCGGTGGATAATCGTCAAACAGTTCGATATCACTGGCAAAGCCGACCCGGACATGCACCCCCTCAATGAGATCATGGCTGAGCAGCCTCTGCTCCGGGAATCGACCTGAGAGAACTTTGTGGAATACGTGGGGGTCGTAGATCCCCTTACCATGATAGGAACCTTCACCTGTGAGGTCCATATACACATCAGAAACCGTTGACGTATAAGGATCCGTCCCCACGAAATCGGTAAAAGTCCTTGAAAACCATGTCGCGGTCGCACTTGTAAGTGATGTGCTGACTCGGGGCTGTATAATTGTGAACCCGCTTTCAACGATGCTCCCATCCTTGCTGATCCGGGGAAAATTAAGAGGATGGGCCATCGTCTCTACCATCCGGCGTGCGCTGTCCCGCGGTAACTGAGTATCGCTGTCGAGAGTGATGACGAACCGTATCCCCTCGAGGGCCTCAGGATCGCCGACTTTAACAATACTTTGCCCCTTGGGGCCGTCTCCTGTAAGGAGCCTGTTCAGCTCCTCCAGCTTACCTCTCTTTCGCTCCCAACCCATGTATCTGGATTCGGACTCCGTCCATACGCGTTCCCTGTGGAACAGGAAAAATTTGTGCAGCCCGTACTGACTATTGAGTCTTTCGATCCCGGCAACGGCAACTTCCAGCAGCTTCAAGTCATCTTCCCTGTGCTTTTCGTCGGCGTCCACATAGTCTGCAAACAGGCTGAAGACAAGGTTCGGATCCGGATTGGCCTGATAGCGCACTTCCAGTTTCTCGATCTCCTCTTTCACGGTCTTTGTGTTCGGAATGAGAACAGGCACTACAACCAGCGTCCTGTATCTGTCAGGGATCCCGGACGCTTCAAAGGACATCTTCGGCAGAATACGTGGGGGCATAGTCCTGGTCACGATGTAATTGATAAACTGCAGGGCAGCCTGGCTGGCCGGTACTATGCTGAAAAAAGCTATAGCAGCAACGGCGGCAGTTGAGATATCCGCATAAATTCCAGTTCCTATCATAGCCGTCAGTATGGACGCCATAGCCAATCCAACGGCACCCAGATATGTGAATGCGTGGTTACGGCTTACCCAGTTTACCAGCCTGTATGTCAGGCTTTCCCGGCATCCGAGGCTATTGGAAAGCCAGGCCCTGCCTTTCCCTGTCAGATAGAAGCCGACATGGTTGATCCTGTCACTGTCGGTGAGAGACTCCGCCTCTTTAGCCATCTCCACAGCCTTTTCGGCCACTTGTTCCTCACTGACTCCGGACCACCTGGAGAGCTCTTCAACTGCATTTCGATAACTGTTGCGGGTCGAGAAATCCATGGCGGAGTATACATAAGCCGGATCCCTTCGTAACACGGAGTCGACCCTGCTGTGAGATTCGAAAAGCTCCCTCCAGTCGATCTGCCTGAGGTGGCGAAGACTGGTAATGTAATTCGCGACAGAGACTTCATCAGCAGATTGTCTTGCCCTCTCTTCCACGAAAATGCCGCCCAGCGGACCGCCGAACTTTCTTTGCAACCAGCCCTGGACGGGAATCAGGGCGGCATCTTCATCGTACAGGTGACCTGTTAGCTGAAAGGCAAAGTTAACACTGGGGTCCGGTTGCTCTCTCGAAAGCTCCGTGAGAGCTGCAAAGAGATTGTCCGGTTCACGGCGGGCAAAGACTATAAGGCGATTGGCCCAGAAATCGGCCGATTCCCCTTCGCGCAATTGTCTGTCAACCTGTTCTACGAGGCGACGGAGGTTTTCGATAATGACGATGCCGAGCATTATCGGCAGAGCCCACAATTCACCGATCGTCAGAGCCTGGACCGATTGATAACCCTCAAGAAAATCATTTGTTATGTGGCGTTCTAGCTGGCCGTCCGTGTGGAGCAGGAGTTCATTGGCCAGGCTGTAGATACGCGGCTGCCCTTTCTGTTGTCCTGATACGATCACCGGGAGTTCATTGTAGAAATTTGCTGGAAGGTTTTTCCTGATACTGTCGATCTGCCCCTGGATGATGAATGAATTGTCGAGTATCCACTCGGCTGGTACAGAAATATTCTGTTCCATGTGTGACGCTTCGGCGAGAGCCTGCCGCACATCCTCGATAACCCTTTCGCACTTGTCAATTTCACGAAGAAGGGGCTCTCCGCGACCGGGTACAATATTAGAGGGGTGGCTCCCGGCAAGCCTGGCAGCATGCTGCCTGAGATTTTCGGCACTCAGCGGCTCGCCCTTTATCCATACAGCTTCCTTAACGGTCGCCTCCCTTGCCCTCTCGGGATGGAAGGCAAAGATCGACGGCTGTGTCTTCCCCGGGCGCCTGAGAAGCTCAATTGCCCGTCCCATGGATCTGAGGGGAGCCAGGACGATAATCACCGTTTCTTCTGATACAAGCCAGCTTGTGTGCTTCAGGATCAGCTCACGATCAATTCCCAAACCGAAGGATCTGATAAAAAACCATCCCGCCAGGCTTCCCGCAAAGGCGGATAATCCCAGAACATGATACGAAGCCCTGACTGCTACAAGACCTTCAGGACCAAACAACCTTAATGCTGAAAGTAAAATCCATCCCGAGAAAAGCCCTATGGTTACACCCCAGAACAGCCCGTACCATGGTGAACGGTCACCTAATTTTATATCTCCGGCTGAAGATTTGTGGATGAGTGCCGATCTTCTGAAACCCCTCCTGCGAAGGTACCTATGTGCCGAAGAGGCATCTTTTCGGTTTGGGTAGAAACTCAGAAGTGTACCTAACTCTCCCATGGATTCTCCCGGGTTTTAGGCTTGCATTCCTTAAATCAGAGACCCGATTTACCGGACTGGCGGGTTCATTAACCGGGTACTGTCTATTATACAGATATTTGGGTGAAAACCATAAAAAGATCGATATTGACGCCGATCTGCCCAGTCAATATTGATTCCCTCGTAAAAAGTCCATCCTTGGCTTTTTACTCAACGAAAAGCGAAAAATGTCATTTATTAGAGAGTAACCCGGTTTTCAAAGACTGGAACGTATTCTACGCAGAGACCCTGTACACTCCCCGTAGATTCCGATATCTCCCCCCCATATCCAGGCCATACCCTACAAGGAAGCCCTCGGGAATAGTAAAACCGAGGTAATCTATTTTTTGATGAAATTCCTGGCGTTGGGTCTTGCTAATAAAGCAGCACAGACGAACGGACGCCGGGCCTCTGGCCTCGAGCAGGTTCATATAGTGGTTCAGGGTGAGTCCTGTATCGATGATGTCCTCGACAACGATCACATCCCTGCCGGCTACAGGTGCAGTAATATCCTGGAGGACCTTTATTTCCCCGGAGGTCGCTGTTCCATGGCCATAGCTGGAGATCCTTGCAAAATCCACTTCAAGCTGAACCCCCATAGCCCTGACAAGATCCGACAGAAAGATAAATGAACCTTTCAGGATGCCAACCATGATGGGAACACTGTCCCCGATATCCCTGACGATCTCTCCCGCGATTTCATCCACGCGGTTCCTTATTTGTTCGGGGGTCAGGACAACCTCGAGGTTTCTATAAATATCATCTCCCATCAAGTTCCTCCCTTTTGGATGGTTTAGAGCATGAGTGCCATTCTAGCGTCTGACCGCATATATTCTCAACCAGTGATTTGTTTGCTGCAGACGATTGGGCTATAATCCCATCCAACACTTCAGGAAAAACCGCTGTTCGATTACAGGGAGAGCAAAGGGCAACATGTCTGACAGGATCTCAAAGGAACTTTTACTCGAACTGGGTGAGCTGCTGAATTCGAACCTCGACGAGATCACCATTCTGAGGACGTTCTGCAACAAGCTCCTGTCCCTGTTCGACGCGGAGAGAGTCTCAATCCTCTCCCTGGACTCACAGGGCAAGCATCTCACACTTACGGCCTGGGCCGGCAGGTACCCGGAGGATATTGAGAATGTGACCGTTCCTGTGGGTGACGGCGTTGCCGGATGGGTAGCTGCAACAGGGGATTCGCTTCTCGTACCCGATGTAGATCAGGACCATCGGTTTTCCAGAATGTTTCCGGAAAGGTATAGAACGAGATCCTTCCTCAGTGTGCCCCTCAAGAGCCGGGGCAGACTCCTTGGCGTACTCAACGTTTCCGACACAACAAGAAACGAGGGTTTTACCGAGAGTAACTTCGGGACACTAAAACCCCTGGCTTTGCAGGTCGGCATGGGCATGGAAAATCTGAGGCTTCGGGAAGATATATATAATATGTATACTGCTTCTACTTCACTGGTCTCGGTCCTGCAGCAGCTGACACGGGATATATCAGATATCGAATCAGAGCTTATCCCCAACATGATAAAGGGGCTGGGTAAGGTGCTGGGTCCTCAATCCCACATGATCCTTATAGGAGAGATGGGGTCAAATCTAGCCTGGATCGGCAAGACATCTTTTGATATTTCTCCCGAAGTAGGTGTAATGGATTTCCAGTCGGGATTTTCCCTTTACCAGCTTCTGACAGCCCTCCCCCTCCATCCGCCGTTTCCTCAGAATGAAAGGCTCAGCGAACTGGGTTTTGACTGGGACCTGATATCCTCGGGCAAACTGAGATTGATAAGAAATCTGCTCCCACCAAAGCACGATCTCTTCGGAATATCCCTTTCAGCCGTGTTGGAGAAAAACCCTGATCACATGGATCTGCTGAGGGTGTATCAGACGATTATCACCCACCTGGGCGGCCTTTTGCTGGGAGGTATTTTCGACAGGACCCAGATCCAGAGGCTGGACCAGCTGAAAACAGAGCTCATTTCCACTGTTTCTCACGAACTACGGACCCCGCTGACCTCGATCCAGGGTTTTTCGGAACTCGTCCTGCGGACAGATGAACTCCCCGATCCGCACAGCCGGTATCTCTCTATCATCAACAATGAGAGCAAACGGTTAAACAGGCTGATAAACAACTTCCTCGACCTTGCCCGTCTCGAATCCAGAGAGGCTGCCCTTGTGAAGGAACCCATAGATTCTCTCAATGTTGCAGAAAGCGCGGTGAGGCTCCTGAAACCTCAGGCGGAAGAGAACAGGGCACAGATACATCTCTACTGCGAGAAAAATCTCCCCATGCTTATCGCTGACCGTGATCGTCTGGAACAGGTATTGGTAAACCTGATCGGAAACGCGATCAAGTACGGTGGGTCCGATGTTCAGATCTCCATTAATCTTAATAGCTCCGAAGGAAATACGGTATTTTCAGTCACCGATAACGGACCGGGTATACCCAGGGAGGAGCAGCACCTGGTCTTCAACAGGTTCTACAGGGGTATGCTGGAGAACGAGCAGGAAGAGGAATATGAGTCTAAAGGAACGGGTCTGGGACTTTCCCTCGCCAAGGAGATCGTGGAACAGCACGGAGGGACGATCTCCATGACAAGCAGCCAGAACGAGAGAACGACCTTTATCTTCACCCTCCCTACGGAAGGCCTGGTAAGTCCCCACCGCGGTGTCATCGCCTGGCACCCAAGCGAGGAGAACTTCATTCAGGAACTTAACAACCGACTGAATGAAGGAAAAACTGTGGGAGTCTTAACTGTTCATGTAAATCCTGACCACTCTGAAGAGGAAGTTGAAGAGGAATTTTCAGTTGAGGTGTTAAGTGAAATAGAGGAGTTAATATCCTCAATTCTGCAGAGGGAAGGAGTTACGGATGATATTATCCAGGGCAGACCACAGGGTGAGTTCATCATCCTGACATATGCTTCCCTGTTGGACAATTGCGCCGAACAGCTTCTTAGAGCTTTTTCCGCCCGATTCGGTGAAACATACAGCCTGGCTATCGGCGCCGCTGCATCAGAGGGAGAACCCGCCATTGACGGCGATCAACTGGTCAACCTTGCCAGTCAGGCATGCCGTTACGTAGAAAGAACGCTGAAACGGGGATATTTAAAAAACAGAAGAATGTAATTACTGGAGAATGGAAATTGGAAAATAGAGCGTCCGACATTGGAACATTGGAACCTGGAACTATTTCTTACCATACACATAATCCCCAACCCTGCGTGCATTGATCAACTCCTCATCGGTCATAGGACCACCCTCCAGAGCCTCCAGCCCTCCCGCCAGTTCCAGGTCGTATCTCGGACCGATCAGGGCGAGACCTACAAAGGGATTTGAAAGGGCAAATCTGTAACAATCCGCTGCAGTGAGTGGGCTCTGGCCGGGAGGCATATTCTTTTCCATGAGGAGCTTACCCCAGCATGTTGTAGTGTAGGCCATAATACCCGGCGGATCATGATCGGGGATATAAGGAAATATGTCTTTTTCAGCTCCCCTGTGGGCGGCGTTGTAACGAAGCATGTAGATATCCACCGGCAGATCTTTTCTGCCGACCAAACTTCCAATAAGAGAACGGTTGTGAGAAGAAATTGCGAGATATCTGACCTTACCCTCTTCCTTCAGCTTAAGTGCCGACTCCAGCATTCGCCCTCTTGGAACACCGCGCATCCAACCCAGGATCAGAATGTCCGCATGATCGATACCCAGTTTATTAAGGCCGCTTTCATGTTTGCGTTTGGTAAGAAGCCCCGACTTGTCGTACGTCTGGAAGGCGATTACCATCTGGTCTCTTTCGCTGGACGCAAGATCTCGCAGGGCCTCACACATCTCCGGATGTCGCCTTGAGCCCCAGTAGAACAGGTTGATCTGGTTTTCATGATAAGCTTTCTTTATAGCCTCTGCAGGAACACCATAGGAGGCAGCGATTCCCAGACGGCTGACCTTCAGGTCCGTCTGTCCAAGAGTTACATGATCACGGAAATCCCGGGACATATTAACCTCACTAAAGAAATACTGAGTCAAACTTAAAAAGTGATCTTTTAGAGTTTACCGTCTTGCTCGTTTGGTCATTTCCCTGAGCCAGAAATGGATCGGGGCCATGTCGCTGAAGCTCTCATAACAGTAATCCACAAAGGCGGACGTAT
>JBGMRC010000025.1:0-13168 GCA_048061075.1 bacterium
TCTCGTTGATATCGGGAGGCTCGACCACGAATTTCAGGCCGGTGAGCTCCAGGAGCTCCTTTCTCCTGGGTGAACCGGACGCCAGGATTATCTTCTTCCGCCTGGGCCACAGTTTCTTTGCTACCCTGAATGGGCTCATCTATTCTCCTCAGAATCCAACATAATAATGAATAGGGGATTATCTGGTATTTTTTCAAGGCTGGCAACCCAAAACCACTGTCCGGTTTTGGGTGCAATCACTTGCCTGCACCTTAACACATGAAGGGTAGAACCGGGGAACCGGGGAAACGGCGACAGCTAAAAACAAAACAGAAGTCATTGCGAGGCCCCCGAGGCAGAGACGAGGGGGACGCGGCAATCCTATGAGTTATTAGATCGCTTCGTCGTTTCACTTCTCGCGATGACTTTTCCTGGGTCCTGGGTCATGGGTCCTGGGACTGAATAACCGGAAGATGATCCAAATACCCTAATTTTTAATAAAATGCCAGGGGAGTTTCCCGGACCGTTCGGCCAGAAGGATCTGTGACGCGTTCGGGATCAACTTGTCCAGCCTCTTTAAGGACAGACCTGCCCTGGGAATATCTCCCAGGAACCCTGTGATACGCCTGTCACCCAGGGAGAACAATCCATCCAGGTACGCGCCCCGGACCGAGCCGGCCTGAACTTTTACGCCACCGAGACGCCTCAGTCCATTCCTTACTTTCCCGATCCGCCCGGAAAGTACAGCCTCCTCTGCCATTGGAGACCGCTCAAGGGCTGTGTGGGGTTTCGGCACGAATGGATTGATACTGACAGAAACCGTTCCCACACGGCCCTTTTTCCGACCGTGCTTGATCATGCACAAGCGAACCCTGTCTACCATATCAATGATACCGAGAGCGTCAGGATCCTCTTCCCCCGGCAGCCCGACCATAAAATACAGTTTCAGGTTGGGGATCCCGGCACTCTGGAGAATATCCACTGCATTAATGATATCTGAGTCGGCAACTTCTTTTCCAATGGAAGCTCTCAGCTTTTCGCTTGCCGATTCCGGAGCTATGGAGACAGTCCTGTGCCTGCTTTGTGCAAGAAGCCCGGCCAATTCCGGACTCAAACGCTCCAGCCGTATTGAAGATGGAGAAAAACTGCCGTCTCTTTTATGGATCTCTCCTGCCAGATCAAGAAGGTCGGGGTGGTAGGAAACAGCCGTTCCCACCAGGCCTATCTTCTTCCTGTACCTCAGGCCGATCTCCACTTCTTCGATGAACCGCTCTTTTCCCAGAAACCGCACGGGACTACAGACGACGGCAGCCGCACAGAAAGCACATCCTGCCGGACACCCCCTGGAGATCTCCATGGGATACATGTTCCCGAATTCAGTATCACGAGTTACCACAGCCGGCCGCGCCGGATTAGCATCCAGGCTATCCAGAAACACCCGGCGGACGGTGGCGCTTGCACCGTGCACTGGATGAGACAGCGTCAGGCCGTCTTCGGACTCTTCTGTTTTATAAAGAGAGGGTGTATAGGCGCCGGGGAGGGAGGTTAATTGATGGATGAGGTCCTCAGGTCCTCCCTCCCGGCTGTTGGACAGGAGAAGCTCTGTCAAGCTCTCCAGAAAGGGCTCAGATTCACCTATGGCTATTACATCAAAAAGAGGTGCAGCCGGCTCCGGGTTCAACGTAAGAGCCACCCCTCCGCCCACCAGCAGTGGACGACTCTTTCGGGGAGCAGGTGTCGCCGCCTTCCCTGCTTCCAGCATCCGGGGGAGGTGAACAATGTCCGGCTGGTAGGAAACTGAAAACGCGACAACATCAAATTCATTAAGGGTTCGGCCTCCATCGGGGAATTGAAGACCCGAACCATCCCAGAATACCCTTTTTACATCAAATCCCGGTTTCTCAAGAAAGGCCCTCAGGATCGCCTGGAATCCCAGGTTTGACATCCCCACCCAATAGGTATTGGGATATGCGACGGCAACGCGCAGCCTGCCGCCCCGTCCGGGCTGTGGGCAGATCCAGGTCTCGCCTTTCGGATTCCTCTCAGGCACTCAATCAGTCCGCCTGGCGCCTGAGAAAGGCCGGGACTTCAAACTCCTCCTCATTTTCAACTATAGTTATGGCAGGTCGTCTCGTCTTCTCCTTGGGCTTTTCGCTGCCGCTTTTGCGAACGAATGCAGGGACGTCATCATCCCCGAACTGGCCTTTCCATCGAGGCAGGCTATCCGGACCCTCTTTTTCATCTTCTTTGCCGAACCCTGTTGCGATCACTGTTACCATCATCCTGTCGGTCATCGTATCATCTTCCACCCAGCCGAAAATGATCTCGGCACTCTCGTGTACAGCATTCTGAATGACCGTGGAAGCCTGCTGAAGCTCGGCCATTCCCACACCTGAATCGGCTGTAATATTAATTAGAACACCCCTCGACCCGTCAATGCTGTTATCCTCAAGAAGTGGGCTGGAAATAGCGGTCTGGGCAGCCTCGACAGCCCGATCATCACCGCTGGCTATACCTGTACCCATTAGGGCGCGGCCTCGACCCTCCATCACCCTCTTGACGTCAGCAAAATCCAGGTTGATCTTGCCGGGTTTTGTTATGAGGTCAGAGATACCCTTGACAGCGCTGTGCAGTACATCATCCACTATCTGGAATGCATCCGACGCGGGTGCGCCATGCTTGATGACGGAAAATACCCTGTCGTTGGGAATGATTATCAGCGTGTCAACGCAATTCTTGAGCTCACCCAACCCGGACTCGGCGTTCTGCATTCTCACCTTTCCCTCGAAGTCAAATGGCTTCGTAACGACACCTACGGTGAGGGCTCCTATTTCCTTGGCAATACGAGCCACAACCGGGGCTCCCCCCGTTCCCGTACCACCGCCCATGCCGGCGGTCACGAACACCATATCCGCCGACGCCAGAGTCTCCCTCAGCAATTCTTCGCTCTCCTCACCGGCCTTTCGTCCAACATCCGGATCCGCTCCAGCACCGAGACCATGGGTTACTTCTACACCCATCTGGATCTTGGTAGGAGCAAGAGAGATCTTCAGGGCCTGAGCATCGGTGTTGGCCGCAACGAACTCAACGTTTTTCAAGCGGGACTCTATCATGTTATTGATAGCGTTGCCGCCGCCGCCGCCGACACCAATGACCTTGATCCTGGCCCTGAGGTCACGGTTCTCATCTACAAATTCGAACATCACGCCACCTCCCTTTATTCTCGCAGCTTCCACACGCTGCTTATTCTAGAAAAACTCCCTCAGCCATCCTTTCATCGTATCCAGGATCCTGTCGAAGATCCTGGACTCGTTTGTCCCAAAACTGCCTTCACCCCTGTGATCAGAGGCGAATTTTACTAGTCCAACGGCCGTAGCGAACATGGGGCTGTTCACTACATCTACCAGACCGCCTATATTCTGTGGATAACCACGCCTAACCGGCAGGTCAAAGACCTGTTCGGCCAGCTCCGGCATCCCGTTCATGACGACTGTCCCGCCCGTCAGGACAACTCCCGAGGCAACCCTGTCTTCCTGCCCTGACCTCAGGATCTCCTGATTTATCAGGCTGAAGATCTCCTCTGCCCGGGGTTCGATGATATCCGCAAGGTACTTTCTGGAGATCTGTCTCGGCTTGTGTCCCCCGACACTGATGACCTCTACTTCGTCCCCCTTCTCCACCATCTCGGAAAGGGCACATCCGAACTGTTTCTTTATCTTGTCTGCCTCTGAAGCCGGTGTCCTGAGTCCATAGGCGATGTCGTTGTTGAGGTTATTCCCGCCCAGAGCCAGGACGGCAGAGTGCTTGATAGTGCCGCCTCTGAATATCGCGATATCTGTGGTACCGCCTCCGATATCAACAAGGGCTACTCCCAGGTCCTTTTCCTCCTCCGTGAGAACAGCTACGCTGGATGCCAGCGGCTCGAGGACGATATCAAGTACATCCAGTCCGGCTCGGTTGCAGCACTTGATGATATTCTGTGCAGAGGTTACGGCACCCGTCACAATGTGGACCTTCGCTTCCAGACGTACCCCTGACATACCCAGGGGGTCGGTGATCTCATCCTGATCATCAACTATGAATTCCTGCTTCAATATGTGTATGACTTCGCGATCAAGAGGCATTGCCACTGCCTGGGCCGCCTCGATTACTCTCTCAACGTCCTTGTTGGTTACCTCCCGTGATTTGACCGCAACGACTCCGTGGCTGTTAAATCCCTTGATATGCCCTCCGGCAATTCCCGCATAAACACCCTGGATAGGAACTCCCGCCATCAGTTCCGCTTCTTCCACTGCTTTTTTTATGGAATCCACGGTCGTGTCTATGTTGATCACCACACCCTTACGCAACCCTTTGGACGGGGTCGTGCCAACACCGATGATGTCTACCTGCTCGCCGTCATCTACCGCGGCAACAATGGCGCAGATCTTGGTTGTACCGATATCCAGTCCTACGACAATACGCTCTTTAACCTTGGCCATTCGCAGACCCTCCTGCACCCGGTGAATTATCCTGTTTCCGGGCAGCCTCATCTTTTCCCGGCAGCTTAACTACTCTGCCACTGAACCGAAGATCATATCCGGCAGCATTTGAATCGAAGTTGTCCGACTCAACCATCATCACCAGACGCTCGACCTCGTTTTCTAATCCACCGGGAGTCATTATAAGTACTGTTCCCCTCCCCATCAGAGATACGATCACCCTGCCGTCCCGTTTGAGCCTCACCTCGGATATTTTCTGTACCTCCGGGATGGAGCTTTCGGCAAGTGCCCTGAGAACGAGCAGACCGGGAAGCGCGTCATCTATCCTCTCGCCGAAATCCCATGGTCCCCTGACTCCCGTAATGAGGGGAAAAGTGCCCGGATAACGCTTGTTTTTGGCCAGCACTACGCCTTCACTATCCACGGTGAAAAAGCTTCTGTCCATGATGATCGCCTCGGGTTTTCTCTCGTTGACAGTTATAAATATGGTATCCGGCAA
Organism: bacterium; assembly: GCA_048061075.1. Classification (GTDB taxonomy): domain Bacteria; phylum BMS3Abin14; class BMS3Abin14; order BMS3Abin14; family BMS3Abin14; genus SZUA-178. Next base: position 4,960 of record JBGMRC010000025.1, read on the forward strand.
CTCCCTTCCGACAACGGCATAGGAGATTTTCGGATGGCTGGCCACTCTTTTTCGGACTCTATCCAGATCTACCTTCAAGAGAGGCTCCCCGGTTCTGATACCACTGATCCTGGTAATCTGCTCGGGCAGGACCTTGCGGTACCCTGTTATCTTCACCTTCTTTACCGAAAGTGAGGGCAGTTTTATAAGCTTATCCGCCCCATATGCCAGGGCCAGGACGGCGACCACTACTCCCGCCCCCGCCAGTAACCCTCTGGCGACCCACCACAAGCGAATAGTTCCGGAACGGGAGGTTTTTTTCCTGCTCTTCTTTGCCTGATCGCTTTTACAGGTAGTTGCGCGTTTTCTGGTCAGTTTGCTTTTTCTTCTGCCTCTCAACGGCTTCCCTCTCCTGCGCTCTTGAGCATCTCCATGACAAGCGACGGAAAATCAAACCCCATCGCATTTGCCGACATCGGCAGCAGGCTGGTGGCAGTCATGCCGGGTATTGTGTTTATCTCGATCACCGAGAATCCCTCTCCATCTCCCCTGAAGTCCACCCTGGCCGCACCTGAGCACCTTACAGCAAGGTATGCGTCGAGCGCGCTGGCCCTTAACCTCCCGGTTGCCTCATCGCTGATCGGGGCGGGCACCCGGTAATCCTCCGCACCGGTAACGTACTTTGTGTGATAGTCGTAAAACCCTGTTTTCGTGACGATCTGTATTACCGCCAGCGGTTCGTTGTTCAGAACGCCCACAGTATAATCATCCCCCTCAACGAAGGCTTCAACAAGGATGTATGGATCGTGCTTTACGGCGGTCTCAATAGCACCAGCCAATTCTGACTGATCTTGTACCACCGTGATGCCTATGGTGGAGCCTTCTCTGCTGGGCTTTACGACAACCGGGAGCGTAAAGGGAATGTCCTCGTTATACTGGCCGGGACCCATAGCAGCGAAAGGGGGTGTATTCAGACCGCATGCCATCAGTATTCTTTTCGTCTGTATCTTGTCCATGGCGATCGCCGAGGCCATAACACCGGATCCGGTATAGGGGATCTCCATCATCTCCAGGGCCCCCTGGATGGTCCCATCCTCCCCGCCACGTCCATGGAGTGCAATAAACGCGACCTGGACCTTCTCTTTACGGATGGCGGCCCGCCAGTCCTCAGCGGTGTCGATGGCAACTGCGTCCACTCCTTTTGACAAAAGGGCCTCAAGGATGGCGTTGCCCGTAGTCAGCGAGACTTCTCTTTCCGCAGATGTTCCTCCCAGAAGAACACCTACCCTATTCTTCAAATACATGAACCTCCTCCTCCAGGCTCACTCCGAAAACCTCGTTCACCGCCTCCCTGATATCGTCGGCGAGCCGCAGGAAATCCTGTGCTTTCGCCCCACCCGTGTTGATAAGGAAATTAGCATGCACTTGTGAGACCTTTGCTCCTCCAACCACCATGCCTTTAAGGCCTGCCCTGTCAATAAGCCTTCCGGCACTGTCTCCTTCCGGATTCCTGAACCAGCAGCCTGCGCTGGATTCGCCCGTCGGCTGCGTCCGGCTCCGCATTTTTCTTAGTTCATCGATACGGGTCCTTATTGCTTCCGGAGTGTCTTCGTTCATCCTGAATCTCGCGCCCAGGATGATCGTCCCGGTCCGAAGGGAAAGATCCCTGTAGGAGAATTCCATTTTATCTCTGCCTATCCATAACGCTCTTCCGTCAGCGAAAACTTTCAGCTCAACTATTACACCGGCTATATCTTCCTTCCCTGTTCCGGCGTTCATCCTTACCGCTCCCCCTGCGGTCCCCGGGATACCGGCAAGGAACTCCAGCCCGGACAGGCCCGTCCGGACACATTTTGCAAGCACCGCGGAGGTGGTTGACGCGGCTCCTGCCTCCAGGATGCCTTGATCATCCACATCAATATCCGCAAAACCCTCACCCAGCCTGATGACGCACCCGGCGAAGCCTCCGTTGGCAAACAGGACATTAGTGCCTCCGCCGAGCACGCACCAGGAAACCCCCCCTGATTCCAGTACATCAACGAGAAGATTCAGCTCTCCGGTGTCTCCGGGGACGACAAATAGGCCTGCCGGGCCTCCCACTTTGAGAGAACAGTGTCTGGCCATTGGCTCGTGTTCAGCTACTTTCCCTGAAAAGCCCCTTTCTGCAAGGGCCTTTCTTATTTCCTTCAATTTTGATTCCCTCGTAAAAAGTCCATCCATGGTTTTTTACTCTTTATCTCCCAGCTTTTTCGTCAAGGCCTGCGCCGCCTGCCAGATATCCCCCGCTCCCAGGGTGATAACGAAGTCACCGGGAGTGAGCAGCGCAAGAGCGGCATCGATCGCTTCTTCCTTGCTCCCCGCGAATCTGGTGCCTTGATGACCATGCCGCACTATGATTTCAGCCACATCCCGGCCCGTGAGGCCCTCGATGACATCTTCACCGGCCGCATATATGTCGCACACGATTACCTCGTCGGCATTGTGAAAAGCCGTTCCGAATTCGTTAAGCAGATCACGGGTCCTGGAATACCTGTGGGGCTGGAATATCGCTATGACCCTGCCCTCCCATCCCTCCCTGGCCGCGGCAAGAGTTACCCTGATCTCAGTTGGGTGGTGCCCATAGTCATCGTAGACGCTTATTCCGCCGGCCTCACCGATCAATTGAAAACGGCGCTGTAACCCACCGAACCCGGCAAGAGCCCTTGAGATCTTTTTGAAAGGAATATCCAGCTCAAGACCCACCGCGATGGCTGCCAGTGAGTTATACACATTGTATTGACCAGGCACGTTCAGCGTTACCTTTCCAAGCTCATTTCCCCGGGAATATACCCTGTAGGAACTTGCAAATCCCGAATAAGTCACATCATCTGCCATAATTGTCGCCTGAGTTGTGAGACCGTAGGTAAGGTACGGCCTTTCCAGCTCCGCCAGCAGCCCCGCCACCTCTTCGTCATCCAGGCACAGTACCGCCCTGCCGTAGAAGGGGACCTTGTCCAGAAACAGCTTGAATGCCTTTTTCAGCTCCTCTAAGGTCCCGAAGTAGTCCATATGCTCATTGTCGATATTCGTCACTACCGCGATGGTGGGAGAGAGATGGAGAAAGGAGCCGTCGCTCTCGTCGGCCTCCGCCACAAGGTAGTCTCCCTCTCCGAGTCTGGCGTTTGTTCCAAGGCTGTCGAGTTTTCCCCCGATGATGATCGTTGGATCCAGCTGAGCCTGAGCCATTATGGTCGCGACCATTGATGTGGTGGTCGTCTTGCCGTGAGATCCCGCCACAGCGATGCCGTATTTCATCCTCATCAGCTCGTTCAACATGGTTGCCCGGGGCACCACCGGTATCCCGTTCTGCCTGGCGGCAACTATCTCCGGATTATCGGGACGTACGGCAGATGAAACAATGACCACATCGGCTCCCTCGATATTGCCGGGATCGTGCCCCTTGTAGATCTCGCCTCCGAGTTCTACAAGCCGGTCGGTTGTATCGTTCTTTACCAGATCCGACCCGCTTACCCTGTACCCCAGATTAAGGAGCACTTCGGCTATCCCGGACATCCCTATGCCGCCGACACCGACAAAATGAAGGTGCCCCGTTTTTCTTAATTTGATCACGGAGCAGTTCCTCCTGACATTCGTTTCATTTCCTCACTCACTATCAATCCTGCGGCATCACGTGTACCTGCTTTAAGAGCATTTTCAGCCATCCGCGACAGCACCACCGGGGACCTTATGAGGTTCTCGAGTTTGCCGATGAGTATCTCCGGCCCAAGCTCCTCAGGCTCGATAAGCACAGCGCCACCCCTGTTAACCAGCCACATGGCATTATCTTTCTGGTGGCCCCCGGCCGCGTGAGGATAAGGAACAAGAACGGAGGGCAGGCCCGCGGTGGCAAGTTCCGATACAGCCATGGCACCTGCCCGGGAGAGGCATAGATCCGCCGCCTGATAATACTCCCCTATGCGTTCCATGAAGGGGACAACTTCAACTTCTACCCCTTCTGCCCTGTAGTGCGCCGTTACTTTTTCGCTGTGCGCCGTGCCGGTCTGATGTATCACTCTCAATTCCGGGAACTTCACGAGCAGCTCGGGCACTATCTTCATGGAGACATCATTCAGCTGTACCGCTCCCTGGCTGCCGCCCAGAATAAGGAGTGTTTTTCTGTTACCAGTGTCATCACGGGTACTTACGGTTCCGATCAACGCGTTTTTCCTGATGGGATTACCGGTCAAAACAGCCTTTCCAGAGGGGAAAACGCCCTCAGCCGTTGGAAGACCCAGATATATTCTGGGTACAAGCCTCGCCAGGAACCTGTTTGCCCTTCCGGGTGTTACATTCTGCTCCATGATGCTCCGCTGTATCCTCAGCAAAGCAGCGGCGGCCACTCCTGGTACCGATCCATAACCGCCAGTTCCCACCACAAGGTCAGGGGAGATACGGCGCAGGGCCCCCGCAGCCTTTATTACTCCTGCGGCAAGAGACAGGCTTCGGAATATACCGCCCAGCAGGCCGGCTCCCACCACACCTCCCACGGGAAAGGTGATAAGCTCGAAACCCAGGGAGGGTATGACCTTCACCTCAAGCCCCCTGTCTGCTCCCATAAAGACGATCCTGGAATTTACGTCCTCCCTCAGGAAGGCATCGGCCAGGGCCACTCCCGGAAAAAGATGGCCTCCTGTCCCGCCACCGGCTATCACGACCTTCACTCGCTCCTCCCCGCCCAGGAGATGTTTAGCACTATTCCTGCCGCGGCCATGCTGGTGATCAGCGATGAGCCTCCGTAGCTGACAAAGGGCAGCGGCAGCCCTTTTGTTGGAAGGAGCCCGAGCGCCACCATACAGTTGATCAGGACCTGAAGGCCTATCATCATGGTGAGCCCCGCCGCTAGGAGAGCTCCGAAGGGATCGGGGGCTTTGCGGGCAGCCTTCATCCCCTGTACCAGAAAGACGGCAAACAGTGAAAGTATGATCGCCACACCAATGAAACCCAGTTCCTCACCGACTACCGCAAGGATGAAATCCGTATGTGATTCAGGCAGGAAGAAGAGCTTGCTCTTGCCGTTGCCAACCCCCGTCCCGAACAGTCCTCCCTGTCCGAACGCCACAAAAGACTGCACGAGTTGAAAGCCCGATCTGTTGTATTCCTCCCATGGATTCAAAAAAGCCTTGATCCGCTGCATCCTGAAACCTGTCCGCGCTATCAGGAACACAATGACAGGTAGAGATGCCAGGGTAAGGCCAATGAGGACCGAGATCCTCACGCCGGCCACAAAGAGGATACACACGGTCAGCAGGCCGATAAAGATCGCCATGCCGAGATCGGGCTCCATAACCACAAGAACGATCATTATGGAGACAACAAACAGGGGCCTTATGAGATAAGTCCCTTCTTTTTGCACCAACTCGCCCCTGTTACCCAGATATCGGGCCATATACATAACCACAACCAGTTTCGCGAATTCTGCCACCTGTACGGAGAAAGACCCTATCCTGAACCATCTTGAAGCACCGTTTGCCCTGTGTCCAAGAGGGCTGATAACCGCGGCAAGCAGCACAATTGTGACCAGGAGCATGGGTATGACGCTTCGCTTCCAGAATTCATATGGGATCATCGATGCAGCTACCAGCACGACCAGGCCCACCAGGGCAAAGAGGATCTGTCTTTTTACAAAGAACGCACCATCTCCAGTACTGCGGGCCGCATTAAGGGCGCTGGCGCTGTAGACCATGACGACTCCCAGGGTCACAAGGACCATCACGGCTGTTATTAAAGCTGCATCCATTCTGACGGCTTTCACCCTGCGATCCCCATATATCTGTGGACCAGTTTCTTGAAGACCTCTCCCCTCTCCTCAAAGCTGGAAAACATATCAAAGCTGGAGCAGGCTGGTGAGAAAAGGATCTCATCGCCGGGCCTCGCTCTGTTAAGAGCTGCCCTGACAGCCTCATCGAGACTGGCCGAAACTATTGTCTCCGCCGAATTTCCCAGAACTTCGTACATCTTCTGGGCTGCCTCACCTATCAGTATGAGCAGCCCTACCTTCTGTTCAACGATGCTGCGCATTGGCGCATAGGGAGCACCTTTATCTCTGCCGCCCATGATCAGGATCGCGCGTCCACGGATACTTTCAAGGGATCTTAAGGTCGCCCCCACATTCGTCCCTTTCGAATCGTTATAGATGGGTATTCCTCTGTAATAATCTACAAGTTCCATACGGTGCGGGAGGCCCCTGAATGTCTTCAGTACATCCGACATACCCTGAGGAGCTATCCCCATCTTGTGGCCGACTGCTACGGCAGCCAGGGCATTCTCCAGATTATGAGAACCCGCCATGGCGACCTTACCGGCCTTTAATACCTTCTGCGAATTGTCTCCTTCCCGGATGGTTATCCAGTCTCCATCCAGTACCGCGCCGTCACCTGATAGAGGCTTTCTGCTGAAGGGGAAAACCTGTGCTTTGATCCGATCAGCCATTTTCCTTGCCTCCGGATCAACATGGTTGACGACAGCAACATCCGATTTGTCCATATTGGAAAATATCGCGGCCTTGGCGCGGATGTAATCTCCCTCGCTTCTGTATCTGTCCAGATGATCGGGGGATATGTTCAGCATCACCCCTATGGCGGGTTTGAATGTTTCTATAGTCTCCAGCTGAAAACTTGAGACCTCAGCTACGATAAATGAAGCGCCTTCCTCCTCACGGACCAGTTCAGCTGATGGAATGCCGAGATTCCCGCCCACCCTTACGGCAAGACCGGTTTTTTCCGCGAATTTGCCCACAAGGGTTGTAGTCGTGGATTTACCATTGCTTCCGGTAATTGCCACCCAGGGCAGTAAAGACAGCCTGTAGGCGAGTTCCATCTCCCCGATCACCCTTACTCCCTTCCTCAAAGCCGCCTGTACAGCCTCTGTTTCAACAGGCACACCCGGACTTAATACGATAAGCGGAAATTTCAAAAAGAGGGCTGCCGGGTGCCCTCCCCAGCTGACTTTAACATCAGGATTCAATCCGTTAAGGTTCGACCCCATTTCCGACTCCGTGAGTATCTCACTGACCACCACCTTGCAGCCCAGATCAGCGAGGAGATTAGCCGCAGCGGAGCCTGATCGCCCGAGGCCAACGATCAAAACCGGTTTTTTCCTCCCTATTATCTTCCTGAGGGGATCTTTTGGATTCCTGAACCGGATTTTCACAATCTCACCTTATCTTCAGGGTAGCCAGAGAGATCAGCACGAGAATTATGGAGATTATCCAGAACCTCACTATGATCTTGGGCTCAGGCCATCCCTTCTTTTCGAAGTGATGGTGCAGGGGCGCCATAAGAAATACCCGCTTTCCGAACAGGCGGAACGAGATCACCTGTATGATCACGCTCAGTGCTTCCAGTACGAAAAGTCCGCCTATAAGGACCAGGAGCAGTTCCTGCTTGGCGATAACAGCCAACAGTCCCAGTGCCCCGCCCAGGGACAGAGAACCGATGTCACCCATGAAGACCTGGGCAGGATAGGTGTTGAACCAGAGGAATCCCAGGCTCGCTCCAACCATCGCACCGCTGAAAACAGCAAGCTCACCGGCCTCAGGAACGAATACTATCTGCAGGTACTGGGCAAAACGGATATGCCCCGAAAGATAGATCAGAAGCGCAAAAGCGGCAGAGGCGAACATTACCGGCCCGATGGCAAGGCCGTCCAGGCCGTCCGTGAGGTTCACAGCGTTGGAAGTGCCTATGATCACCAGGATCACGAAGGGTATATAGAAGAAGGAAAGGGGCAGAAGCACTTCCTTGAAGAAAGGTACCTGCAGATATGGTCCGAATTTATCTGATGGGTAAAGGAAGAGATATACAGCCACTCCCAGGGCAATCAGAAGCTGCAGCCCGAATTTCGTTCGGATGAGAAGCCCCTTACCCTTGGCACCATAGAGTTTCTTTATGTCGTCCACGAGCCCAACCAGCCCGAAGCCTGTAAAGGTTATGAGAACAAGCCATACGAGTCGGTTTTCAAGATCTGCCCACATGAGGGTTGATAGAACTATCGCCAGGAAGATAAGCAGGCCGCCCATTGTCGGCACGCCCGCTTTGAGGATATGACTTTCAGGCAGGTATTCCCGGACATAGTTGCCCGGCTGGGCCGTCTTCAGGCGCCCTATGATCCAGGGTCCAAGGATAAAGCTGACAGCCAGGGCCGTGAGCACCGAGAGGGCCGTTCGGAAGGTTATATACCGGAAGACGTTGAA
>JBGMRC010000026.1:0-12925 GCA_048061075.1 bacterium
TCTGTGGTGAAACTAAAGCAGTCCGTGTTTCTTCATCCGGTACCTCAGCGTATCCCTGGTGATTCCCAGGAGCCGGGCAGCGGATGACTGGTTGTTCCCGGTTTCCTCGAGGGCTCTCGTCATAAGGGCCATTTCCATCTCCTCAAGATTAAGTGTGGGAAGAGTTCCCGGTTCACCTGCCGCCATCTGTCTTGATTCACTCAGTCTCAGGTCATCAAGGGTCAGATTGTCCCCGGTGGAAAGGATAATTGCCCTTTCGATAACGTTTTTGAGTTCCCGCACGTTTCCCGGCCACGAGTAGGATTCCATGGCATCCCAGGCCTCCTCCGTTATCCTGCGGACTCCCCTTCCCAGATCCCCGGAAAACTCCGACAGGAAATGATCCGCAAGGGGAATTACGTCCTCCAACCGATCCCTCAGGGGGGGGAGCTCTATGGGGATCACGTTCAGACGGAAGTAAAGGTCCTCCCGGAACATCCCGTCCTTTATTTTTTCTTCCAGATTTTTGTTTGTCGCGGCGATTATCCTGACGTTCACCTTAATGTCCCTCACACCGCCCACTCTCTTGAAATTTCTCGATTCCAAGAACCTCAATATTTTAGCCTGAAGGGCAAGGTCCATATCACCTATCTCATCCAGGAAAATGGTACCCCCATCTGCCAGCTCGAACTGGCCCTTCTTCATGGATTTGGCATCTGTAAAGGCGCCTTTTTCGTGGCCCATCAGTTCGCTCTCCAGGAGTTCCCTGGGAAGGGCAGTGCAGTTGACCGGCATAAAAGGCTTGTCACGGCGGCTGCTCTCGAAGTGAATTGCCTGGGCCAGAAGGTCCTTGCCGGTCCCGCTCTCGCCTGTTAGAAGGACCGTAGTCGCGTCCGAGGAGGTTGTCTTCCTTGCGACCCTGATAACTTCCTTCATCTTCTGGCTTCTGTAGGTAAAGAGGTGGAAGCCGTAACTTGCGGACTCCTTTTTGAGGCGTGTCACTTCCTCCTTCAGGCGGCTGGTCTCCAGAGCCTTTTCAACGACCAGCCTCACTTCATCCAGGTTGAACGGTTTCGGTATGTAGTCGAAGGCCCCGTCCTTCATCGCCTGCACCGCGACGTTTATCTCAGATGAGGCCGTGATCATCACTACAGTGCAGCCGGGATCGTCCTCCTTAACCGTCCTGAGCAGGTCCATACCGCTCATCCCGGGCAGCTGAATATCGAGGAGGATTAGATCGGGTCCTTCGCGGTCGATGATAGACAGGGCTTCTTCTGCGGACGCAGCGAGGAAAATCTCGAAATCGTGCTCAACCAGCTTCTGCTGGAGAGACCAGCGGATGAGGTATTCGTCGTCAACGACGAGAATTCTTGCTTTAGTGGTCATGGCCTATCCACGTATCGAGGTATCGAGGTGTCGAGGTATCGAAGTAAAAACACTGAAATCATACATACATCCCGGGTATTTTACCCTTTGTCTTTAACCAACCACGCATCAGCATCGTTGATCATCGTTATTAACTGACCGATTATCTCAGTATATCTCCTCTCAAGATCCTCCCTTATTTCCGGCTTTATATATCCACATCTTTCTGCAAGTTCCGCCCAAACCTTTGTCTCCGCAGCTTCACTAATCGAATCATTCAATTTTGCGATGAATGCTGCTTTATAACGCCTCTTCATCCAAGCCTCGGCGAGATTCGCACATACAGAACGGGACGATCTTCGAGCCTGATCAACCATTGAATACCGCTCTTCATAAGGAAAAGTTTTTGTAATTTCAAACAGTTCCATCGTCGCCTCGATCGCATTCCCATATACTCGCAACTCTTTATAGTCTTTAACCAGATTGCTCATATTTTGTTACTTCGTTTCTTTGCTTCTGCATCTCATTAGTATTATTCCTCAACACATCGATACTTCGACACCTCGTTACCTCGACACCTTGACACGCCGTTACGTGTCCGCATCCTCATCATCATCAGGAATAAATGCGCTCTCCTTGGGCAGGTAGATCCTGAAGACGGTCCCCTCGCCCAGGACGCTGTTGACGGTAATACCACCGCCGTGCTGTTCAATGATCCTCTGGGTGATGGAAAGGCCCAGGCCGGTTCCCTTGGTTTTCGAAGTGTGGAAGGGCGTGAAGATGCTCCGCAGTCTTTCCTCTTCGATACCGCTGCCATCATCAGCAAAGGAGATCATGACGTAGTCTTCGGCAGGGTGGATCTCCCCCAGGTCCGGGTCGGCCGACTTTTTCATTGAGATTATCAGGGTGCCTCCATCCGACATTGCCTGCATGGCATTGACGGCCATATTCAGAAATGCGTGCCTTATAAGATCGGGATCAGCCGGGATCAGCGGGATATCCTTGTCTATATTGATTTCGACATTGATACCAAGCTCCTTTTTCTCCGGCATTCCCTCAACTAAAAACATGGTCTTTTTAAGAATGTCCGGCAGGTCCGCGGAAACTATCTCCGGCACAGAAGTACGGGCGAAATCAAGCAGATCTTTTATAGTGCTGTCCAGGCGCTCTATAAGTTTGAGTATCTCCTGAGTGACCGGCCAGCGAGGATCACTCTCATCGAACTCCTTGGCCAGGACCTGGGTTGCTCCGGCGATTCCCGCCAGGGGATTTTTTATCTCGTGGGCTAAACCCGCCGCCAGCTCCCCTATCGTCGCCAGGCGATCGGCCCTTCTGAGCTGCTCGGCGTGGAACTTCTTGAGCTCCTGTTCTGACTTGCCAAGCTGTTTAAGCATGGAGTTGAAGCTGCCGGCCAAGCGTCCCAGTTCGTCCCTGCCCCTCACCTTGGCTCTTGCTGAGAGGTCTCCCTTCTGCGCCCTGGTCATTGTGTTTACAAGTCTTTTCACCGGGACATTCACCAGTACCCACAGGCTTATGCTGATCGCGAAGACAACCAGGAAAATAGTGGTCGCAGTTGAGGCGTATATGAACTTCGTACTGGCTGCGAGTCGCTTTTCCGTCTCGGTCATGGACACACAGACGTCGAGAACGCCCAAAAGTTCCTTTTCCTTCCCGTGACACCCCTGACATTCCGGCCTGTTCTCAATGGGCTCTATCTTACAGAAAACCCTGTACGGCCCCACCTCGCTCTTGAATGGACGTTCCTTCTCCTCGCTCTTGAATACCGAATAATCCAGTTCATTAACAGCATGACCGACCTCATCAATGTCGGCCGAGTACATTATGATCCCATCCTCATCGAAGATATGTGCCGTCTCGATCTCAGGAATTGCGGCAAAATTCGCGACGATCTTCTGGACATCCTTCTGGCAGAAGCCGCTCATCTCAACGATAATGGAATTCACTATTGTAGCAGTCAGGATGGCTGCCTCGGTTTCGGCCCCATGAACGGCCTGATGCTCGAGGTTCTTGTTGTTGGCGTAGGAAGACATTCCCAGAGCCACAACCAGAATCAGGGCTATAAGCAAGTTAACTTTTATTGCAAGTGAGCGGATCATTTGTCAAGTTCCGTGTTCAGAGTTCCAGGTTCCAGGTGTGTTATCCAAAATCCAAGATCCAAGATCAACGGACTACAAGATTGCTTCGTTGCTCCGCACCCGGCGATGCGCCTTCCGCCGTCGCTCTTTGAGCTATGGCGTGACAGGCGCAATGACTTCTATTTTGTTTTTAGATGTCACCGTTTCCCCGCGTCAACTCCCCCTCGCCCTTTCGCCCCCTCGTATCACACCGCGTCCCCGTGTCCCCGTGTCACAATAACTCCCTTCTCCCTGCTTTTCACGCACTTCGCCCTACGCCCTACGCACTGCCTAATGACACATCCCGCAGAGTTCTTTCCTGGAGACAACAAGGAGCCTGGGGTTATTGGACCCATGGGGCAGATGGCAGCCGGTGCATATCATCATACCATCAAAGGTAGTCGGAAAATCCGGGGGCATTGAAACTATGCCTCTTATTTCTGCATCTATATAATCAGACGCATCAAGGCTGTGAGCCGGGTGTTCATCGTGGCAGCCTGAGCACAGCTCGAAAACCTCATCTGTAAGGTTATTTTCGTAGTCTGAAGCATGGGGTGAATGACAGTTGGTACAATCCTCCTCAACCGGCGAGTGACCAAAGGCCCAGATTTTGCCTCCGGAGTCAAGGGATGGATCGTCGTGGCACTCAAAACACACTCTGCTTCCTTTCTGTGGCAAGAGCGCTTTATAGCTGGAAGCATGCGGGTCGTGGCACTGGGTGCAGTATCCTTCGTTTACAGGTCCGTGAATTTGCGCGAACTGTTTTCCTTTCTTTTTTTCAGTAACACTGTCGTGGCACTGATAACACAGTTCCGGCAAGGGCTCCACGTTCAGCGCCCTGTTCTCGCCCTGATGAGGATCGTGGCACGAAGTGCAGTCATCGTCGTCCGAGATAGGGCTGTGGATCAGGGCCAGGGGGGTTCCGTTCTTTCCAAGGGTGGGATCATCATGACACATAAGGCACAATTCCTTGCCTTCCTCGGCAAGCTCTACCCCACCTTCACCGTCAAACCCATGGCAATCCGTACACCCCTCCATGGCGGCAGGGTGCGGATAAGCCTCAGTCGCATTTTCAGGCAAAGCCTTCCCCCCATAGGCAAAGAATACCTTTATCTGTCTGCCATCCACCTGCAGCACGTTCCACCATTTATTCAGCCGTAATGATCGTGCGAACACGCCGTCAGAATCAACCTTTACCACAACGTTCGTTCCGTTCAGGGAAACGGTGACTGCTTTATCCGGTGTGGACGTCACACCGAGAACTGTGATGGTAGCAGTTTTAACAGCAGTACCGTTAACCGGATATACAACTTTAGTCACTGCCAGTGCGTGCTGGGGTATTACGGTCAGTAACAATAGAAATAATGCTGACCATGTCCAAAATCCAGGATCCAAGATCCATGATCGGAATGGGAAGGGGGACTGTTTTTTTAACCACAGAGTCACCTGGCTCCGATGCAGAACAGTCCAAGCAGTGTAGCGTTGAACATCGTTTCCGCCCACTCCCCGCCCGCAATGCCCACGTAGAAGGAGGGGATGGCAACCGCCACCACAATGAATTTCAGTATATTCTTCGCGACCGTCATTGCTGTTCATTTTTCTCCATCATCAGTTTCATCTTTTCCATATTGGAGTTTACCTTTTTCTTTTTCAAGATGAAAATCCCAAGTTTGTCAAGTTCTTCACCAATTGCAGACTCCAGGGCTTCTGACACTTCATCCGGCTTTCCTTCACCCTGAAGATCCCATACCGTTCGCAGATTAATTCCTGTCAGGGGCTCTTCCTCGATCTTTTCTTCGTCATCAGTGCCCTCTTCGCCAGGTAGTACTATCTTTTCTTCCAGAAGAGCAAGGGCATCATCGAGCTGCCCTTTCTTTACAAGCAGGTGAGCCATCAAGAGGACCGGCTCGGACCGGGCCGGGTCGAGCTCCATTGCCTTTTCCAGGGGCGAGTATGCTTCCTCTTCAGTGCCGGCCTTTATGTGAGCGTATCCCAGATAGATCCGTGGATCAGCATAATGGGTATCGGCCTCAGCGGACTTTTCAAACTCCGGAATGGCCTTGGTCAAAAAGCCTTTGCCCAGGAGCCTCTTACCCAGGCCGAAGCGCCTGAGCGCCTCGCTGGCTGGATGATACGCCGGTTTCGGGCTGACCACCTTTTCTTCTTCAAGAGCTAACCCCAGAGCCCGCTGGATCGCCTCATCCAGCTCATTGTAACCGCTGGTAGGATAACCGGACATCTCGAATACTATTACGCTCGTGCTGTCGATAAGGGCCGCAGTGGGCGTAGCTATGACGCCCCATTCGTTATAGGTCTTGAGCCCATTGTCTACTGTAACATCGAACTTCAGATCTTTTTCCTCAACAATACTGCTTATTTTCGATATCTCCTGATCACCGATAGCCTGTTTCTCAACGTTAACAGCCAGGATTTTCAGGCCCTTTTGCGCGTACTTTTCCTCCAGTTTTGCGAGGTCTTCCAGTTCCAAAACAGAGCGGCTGCTCCATGTGGCCCAGAAAACGATCAGAACCGCTGTTGAATCAACGTAATCAGGTGTCTCATATTCACCTCTTTCCAGATCCTGCAGTTTCAGGAGAGGCGCCTGATCTCCCACTTTAACGTACTTAAAGGCAGCGGCGGCAACGGGCACGTAAAGAGATATCAGACAGACAAGAGTCGCAATGGTGAGGAGCCTTCGGGATGTTTTCTCTGTGAACGAATAGATCATACGGTTCATCTCCCAATCAGTTACCGTGATTTCTGTATTGTCTATTCATATTGCCGGGCTTTTGGGTGTAATCACTCGCCTTCGCAACGCCTTCCGCGCTTCGCTTCGTGATTCACCAAAACCCCGGCCTTGATATATATGTATCCATGTAAAGCTACGCAGTTTATCCGCGCCTGTTACAGAGGGAATTGCCGCAAATGCCGTTAACGGAGGAGGTAAGCCTTCTCAGAGCTGTGGGGAGCATGGCATTTTATACAGTATGCGTTCCGCCTGTTTTCAATGTGGTTCTGGCTGAGATTCTGGCTGTGGCAGTTCAGACATAGCTGCCTGCCAGCAGCGACCAGAAAATTTTCGTTCCTGGAGCCATGAGGGTCATGGCACTGGGTGCAGGCTCCTGCAGCCACAGGGCCGTGGACGAACTCCCCTTTATCAACAGGATCGTGACATTCGGCACACAGCTCTGTCTGGGAAAAAACCCCTTTGTAGATTCCCCTGGAGGCCTGAGAGTGGCATGTCTCACAGTAATCCAGTTCCAGCTCCACGTGATAACTGTAATCATCCTGCTTTCCGAAAAAGACCCTTATCGGCTGTCTTCTGACACCTGGAGCGGCGAGGACCAGTTCGTGTTTTCCTTTCGACAGCGTTGCCAGGAAGACCATAGTATTGTTTTTCAGTTCCGCGTATCCCGCTGTCTTACCATTATCCAGAATTTCGACCCTTTTGGCATCAGTTTCGCCTTCGATCACGGCTATGATCAGGACCCTTGATTGACTAATGAACATCTCCTCCGCAGGAGCCAGGAGCTTGAAAGTAGCACCGGCGCCAAAAGCCTGCCCTGCCACAAATACGATGCTGATGAACACTAAAATTGTTATGGGTGTTCTTTTCATCCCGTATCTCCTGAAATTAAAATAATCCACGCCGTAGCGTGGAGTTCCAGCTTCCAGGTTCCAAGTTCCAAGAGTAACCAACAAAGAACCATTTCTAATATCTAATGCTCTAATGCTCTACACAAACTCTACTTCAACAGACTTTCGATCGCATCCCGATACGTGTGCATGGCCTTCTGAACTTCGCCCTTCTTTTTGTAGACCTGACCAAGATGGCACATGGCTTTGGCCGGGTTTGGATTCAGCGCCATCGCCTTTTTCAGTTCAGCTTCCGCGCCTGCAAGGTCGCCCTGAGCGATGAGAACACAGGCAAGTCCTACACGGGCATTGTTGGAGTCCGAATCCACCTTGAGGACCTCTTCAAAGTGTGCTCTTGCCTCTTCGTTGTTGCCTTCCTTGATGTACAGCTCCCCTATCAGCATCCTGGCTTCAGTTAAAGACGGATCCAGTTCCAGAGCTTTCTTCAGCCTAGGAATTGCCTTGCTGCCGAATCCTTTTTTCAGCAGGACCTTGGCCATCTGGAGGTTCTTCTGGGCCTCATTTTCCTCATGGCCGAACCGGATACCGGCGCGGCTGTGACGAAGAATAAGACAAAAGAGGAGAGGATGAGCCCCGAAAATCTCAAACTCTTCCCTCTCCTCGCACCAATCCACGAGAAGTGACCATTCGCTGGTCCATCTGACCTCATTTGCCCCCCTTTAAGTGCGGCAGGCATCAGTACTTGACTGGACTTACCCTGTTGTATTCCTTGGGCTTGTGACATCCAACTACACAATTGCCCCCATTCCTGGTTTGTGTGTAGTTGATCGGAAGCATCCACATCTTGCCGAAGGGAACCTCTTTCCTTATGTGTTTTGCCTGAGAGCCGGCATGGACTTCGTGACAGGCCTTGCAGGATCTTCCCTTTTCGCGGTTCACGTGCAGAAAGTGCAGGTTCTGGTCGCCGTTTCTGAAACCGGTAAGGGTTGTTGTAAATCGGTCAATGGAAATATCCCGGTTGTGGCAATCGAAGCAGAGCGCATAGTTCTCGGTGGCATAGGGTATATAGAACTCCGCCGGAAAAGCCTTCTTGAGAACTTTCGTAAATCCTGAGCCGTGCGGGTTGTGACAGGCGTAACAGTCATCCTGCTTTACAGGACCATGGACAAACTCCGCTTTTCTGACCTTTACCCCCATCTCCTTGTGGCATGTGTAGCAGATCTGTTTGGCTGCTGCTTTCAGCTGGCGGGGATAATCAGATGCGTGGGCTGTGTGACACACAGTACATACACCCTTTTCGAGAGCCCCGTGGGTCACTATTGCGTCAGTCAGTTGCTTTTCAATATCCTTATGACAGTTAAAACAGAGGTTCTGACCTTCCGCTTTTAGCATATAGCTGTAATCAGAAGAATGGGTGTCGTGGCACAGAGCACAATCCTCGGCGGCCGGTTTGTGCTTATACTTCAGTTCGAACTGGGCCTGCCGGTCCAGGTGGCAGAGGAAACACAGCTCCGAACCCTGAAACTCAACCAATCCCTTGAAATCAGAAGAGTGGGGATTGTGACAGATGTTACAGTCGCCCGCGGCCACAGGCCCGTGAACTACCTTTCTGTTGGTCTTGTTATCCTCATGACATGAGAAACACAGCAGACTGGTGGTTTCCTTCTTAAGCTGTTTTTCGGTGTTGGACTGATGGGGATCGTGACAGGATGTACATTGCCCCTTGGCGATAGGTCCATGAACTACAGCGGCCTTGTCGTTCCGATCGTGACAGAGGAAACACAGGTCCTTACCCTCTGCCCTGAGCTTGAAGTCGCTGCCCTTTTTTCTCTTGGTGGGGTGGTTCGCTTTTCTGCCTGTATGGCAAACGGTACATTGTCCGACAGCAACAGGACCGTGTACAAACTTAGCCTTTCCCATACTGGAGTGGCACTTTGTAGAGGAACAATCCTCCGCCAAGGCTGGACTTGGCATAAGGATGAGAATCGCGATGGAGATGGGAAGAATCAAACCCAGAACTTGCCCGATACGCTTCATACCGCCCCTCCAGTTGTCTGCATACGGTGAAAAAGGCTCCGAACTATTTTTCACAATACATTGGATAGACTAACCGCAGACATACTATTAGCTTTGCCGGGTACTGTCAATTGGATATTGGAAAATGGAAATTAGATATTTGAAATTGGGTTTAAAACATTAGAGCATTGGAAATTAGAGCATTGGAATCGAAAAAGGGGGCAGCTGGAAAATCCCGCTGCCCCCTCTACTTTACCTTTCTAATTACGAACTACTCTGCATTATGACAATCTTTGCACTTTGTGGGACCGGTCGCCTCACCTTGCTTTTTCAAATCGCTGTGACAGACCTTGCAAGTAAGGTGAAAGGGGTTTTTCTTGGCGCTCATTGCGCTTGGATCCGGGATGTCGGGTTCCTTGCCGTGACAGGCAAAACAGCTCTCAGCTTCTTCTGGTGTTTTAGCCGTATGGTGACACGTCTCGCAGCTAATTCTCTCACTGTGCTCCTTGTGAGGGAAAGTAACGCCCAGCTTCTTGTTTTTCGCTTTGTCGATTACGATGGTTTCCGGGGGTGTCCCGGCAAAAGTGAAGGTCATAGTACCGGCAAATGCAACTGCAACCACCAGCGCAATAAGAGTTACTGCCAATTTTCGATTCATTAATCACCCTCCTCTCAATTTTTTTCCAGCCAAACGCGTTTCTGGCAACCCCTGTCAAAAAACAGGACATTTATAACATAAGCCCTTAATAATTACTACACCCTGCAGCTAGTTTTTATTCCGTTACTAATAGGAAAGAGGAAAGAGGAAAAAGGAAAGAGGGGGTAGCCTCTCTTTCCTTTGTCACGCTAACGGCGTGATAAGCTTTTACCCTGTGGAACTCTGTAAAACCCTGTGTACCCTGTGTTCACGGCTTTTTTTCTGTTTAAATGAAACCCAAACCCATGTTTTTCCCTGCGGCCCCCAGCGTTAAAGGCTTTTGTCGCTTCTAATGAACCCAGACAGAGGATTTTACTTTGTGTGCTTGGCGGCCTTTGCGAGCTTTGCGTGAACCAACCTCCTGAATTATGACTTCTGGTATTTTATTCGCTTCGCTTTCCACGTACAACCGCAATTGTATAATTCTCCGGATCCAGATACTTTTGCGCCGCTTTCTGCACCTGCTGTGCAGTTACAGAACGGATACGGTCCGGATACCCGAGGGCTTTATCCAGATCCACACCATACAGGGCCGGGAAGAAAACCTCATCTACCCTGGATGAAAGGTCCTGAAGGCCGATAAGGTGACTGCCCACCAGGTATTTACCTGCCCTGAGGAGCTCACGAGCAGAAACCGGCTCATCCCGTATCTTCCTGATCTGCTCAAGGATACCGGAGATCGCCTCCTCCTCCCTTTCGGGACTGACAGCGATACCGAATACTATGTAACCGGGATCTATACCCGGCGCGACGAAAGAGAAAACGCTGTATGCCAGGGACTGCCTGTCCCTCAATTCTGTAAAAAGTCTCCCACCCTGACCCGCAAGAACTGCGTTGAGCACTCTAAGAGGGTCGCGGTCAGCCGAATAAAGTGTCGGCCCCAGGTAACCGAGAATAATATGGGTCTGCTCCTTGTCCTCCCTGCTTTCAGAAACAGAGTTCACCCCTGACCTACCCATCTCCTGTGGCAGAGGTCCAGGATCGTATTTAAGCCCTGCGAGATCACTGAAATATTTCTCAACCAGATCGTAGGCCTGCGCTACATTTATGTCTCCGGCTAAAGTTATGATCATTCCCGCAGGCTGGACGGTACGTTCGTAGAGTTTCACCAGTTCATCGCGATCAAGGGACCTGATGTTTTCCTCGGTTCCCAGAGACGAGAACCGGTATGGATGCACAGAAAAGAGCGTGGAGCGGAAGAGATCCATTGCGTAGTACGTCAGGTTTTCCTTCCTCGAGCTGATGGCAGAGATGACTCGTTCTTTTATGAGTTCAAGCTCCTTTTCCGGAAAAGCCGGCTCTGTGACGACTTCGCGGATCAGACCCATAACCTCCCCTATGTCCCTGCTGAGAAACTGTCCCTCCAAACCGAAGCTGTTTCTCCCTGAAAAGCCGTTAAGCGACGCGGACATTCCATCAAGTAACCTGGCAAGCTCCTCGGCCGATCGGGTCGAAGTGCCCCTTGTCAGAAGTCCCGCAAGGAGGTTGAAGGCTCCATTGATCCTTTCATTTTCAAACCTCACACCTCCCAGGAACCCCAGGCGAAAGGCCACCAGGGGAAGCCTGCGGTCTTCACGAACCAGGATCGTGATCCCGTTAGGCAGGCGGCTTCTTACGACCTTCATACCGGCAGTCGAAGATACCACCCTTTCCGAGGCGAAGAGTGATTTGGCCAGGAGATCCCTGATCCTTTCATCGTCCGGTTGCTGGTCTTCCTCCCTTGAAAGAAAGCCCACGGTCGCTTTCCCAGGGGTAAAGACCTGGCGGGCGACTTTGATAATGTCCATTGCATCCACAGCCTGGATACGCGAGAAATACTCGTCATAAAAATCAATATCTCCCAGAGTCAGGGCAAGATAACCCAGTTCTCTTGCCTGTCCTTCAACCCTTTCCTTAGAAAAGATCTTCTCGTTGAGGATCTGTGTTTTCGCCCGTTCAAGCTCATCCTTCGAGATCGGTTCATTCTGGAGGCGGGTCACCTGAGCAAGCAGACCCTCCAGGGCTGTATCCATATTTTCGTGTTTCAGGGTCGCACCGATGATGAACAATCCCGGGTCCCTGGGAGTATATGCGTATGCCCAGGCCGAGTGAACAACGCCCCTGTCCCTCAGGTGAACGGGGAGCCGCGAACTGTCTCCCTCGGAAAGTACTGCCGCAAGCACATCAAGGACCGGTGTCAGAGGGTCTTTGAGTGACACGATGGGAAAGGCAAGGGTTATCCTGCCAGGATCTGTATCCTTGGCTATGCGGAAAATGCGGGTCTGTTTCTGCTCGGGTTCTGTTATCTCCTGACGTCTTGTCCCTCTTTTTTCAGCAGAAGTGAACAGCCTGCCGGATTCTGCTAAAACGTCCTCCGCTTCAATTCCCCCGACCACAACGACCTTCATGTTTCGCGGCACATACCAGTTGCGAAAGAACTTCAGCATATCTCCCCTTGTGATCCCCATCACCGATTCCTTCGTTCCGATAACTGTCCTGCCATATGGATGCTTTGAAAAGGCCGTTTCGAACATCTTTTCGGAAAACACCCTGCCTGGATTGTCCTTCCCGCGGAGGATCTCCTCAACGACAACCAGTTTTTCACGCTCCAGCTCCTCTTTGGAGAACGAGGAATTCTGTATCGCGTCGGCCATAACATCAAGGGCGACATTAAAGAAGTCTGACGCAACGGTAATATGATAAACTGTATGGTCCATGGAGGTGTAGGCGTTAATGTTGCCGCCGGCCGATTCTATCTCCCCCGCGATCTCTCCTACCCCTCTTCTTTTCGTACCCTTAAAGAGCATGTGCTCGAACAGGTGCGCTATCCCCTCCTTGCCTTTGGGTTCATCTCTGCTTCCCACGCCAACCCAGACCTGCAGCCCTACAACAGATTGGGCCGGATCCTCCCTGACCAGAACCTCCAGTCCATTGGGAAGAGTGCGCGCAACGACCTCGCCCCGCTCAATGAAGGCATACGCCGGGGAGGTCAGGAGTAGGGCGATAATCTGGGTCATTAAAGTAAGCAATAATGATTTACTGAATATTTTTTTTCGTATGGTGTTCATCTAATTTAACCTCGTCTTTTATTTAGTTCCGGATGTTTTGATCCAAGATCCAATGTCCCATATCCAAAATCGTAATGCGTGATGCGTAA
>JBGMRC010000027.1:0-12504 GCA_048061075.1 bacterium
TGGAAGCTGCCGCGGCCTTTGCCACCTCGCCGAACAGACCCATTCCCGCCCAGGACCGGTCTGTTTTTCTGGTAAAGATCACTGCCAGGACAGCAAAATTGACAAGCGACGCTATGGACGTAGCAAAAGCCAGTCCGGCATGTTTCATCGGTCCCATTAGTATAAGGTTGAACACCACATTCACTATGAGGGCGCATCCGGCGGCCAGAAACGGCACTACCGTATTTTCCATGGCATAAAAGGCCCTTCCCAGGATCTTAATCCCGATGAAGAAAATGAGCCCTATCGCATAGAATTGAAGTGCTGCGGCGGCGCCGGCCACATCAGCGGGCCCAAAGGCTCCCCGGGCAAACAGTGTAACCATTATTGGCTCCCTTAAGGCTATGAGCCCCATGGACGCGGGAAGGCCGATGAAAGCGGTCATGCCGATCGCAAAGGAAACCGTCCTGGAAAAATCGCCTTCCCTTCCCTCCGAAACCTGCTGCGACAGTGTGGGAAGGGCCGCTGTCGCAAGGGCGATCCCGAATACTCCCAGGGGAAACTGCATCATGCGGTTTCCGTACCAGAGATAGGTGATACTTCCCCCCGGAAGAAAGGAGGCGATAAGGGTGTCTATGAGTATATTCACCTGGTAGACGGCTACTCCCAGAACCGCGGGTCCCATCATGATCCCAAGTCGCCTGACGCCGGGGGTGAACATCTTCAGCCTCGGCCACGGGACAATACCCCTGCGCAAAAGAGGGGGCCACTGAACAAGGATCTGCAGAAGACCGCCGACAAGCACGCCCCACGCGATTCCCAATATTGGCTTTTCGAGGTTCTGCGAAACGGCAAGCGCAAAGAAAATGATACTAATGTTAAGCAGCGCCGGCGCCAGCGCCGGCGTAAGAAAGTGCATGTGTGCGTTGAGTACTCCCATCATGAGCGCGGCAACGCATACGAGAAGCATATAAGGAAACATCCATCGGACAAGTTGAACTGTCAGGCTATATATATCCCCGCCCGGTTCAAATCCGTAAGCGATAATCCTCACGACCTGAGGAGCGAAAATGATACCCAGGAGGGTAAGAACGAGAAGGGTGGATGAAAGAAGCGAGAAGATGCCAGCAGAAAACCTGTTCGCCTCATCCTGGCCCTCGCGGTCCCTGATATCCGTGTAGATCGGGACGAAGGCAGCAGCAAGAGCGCCCTCTCCCAGCAGCTGCCTCATGAGGTTGGGGATCCTGAAGGCGACAAAAAAAGCGTCGGCTGCCGGTGTTGCTCCGTACAGGAAAGCCAGAACCGCGTCCCTGACCAGTCCAAGAAGTCTGGAAAGGAAGGTAGCGCTTCCGACGACGCCTGCAGCCCGTACTATCCTGCCCCTTTCACTCTGATTTTTTTTACGATTACTCATTACTCTGTAGAAAATGTTTGACAAGTTCTGTATATTCTGTTTAATAGCAATGCTTCAGTCTCCAACTTAATAGATTCTGAACCAGGAGGATGGAAATTGGCAACTCACAAATCAGCTGTTAAAAGGCACAAGCAAAACATCAAGAGAAGGCTGAATAACCAGATAAGGCGCACCCGGATCAAGAACCTGGCGAAGGATGTCCTTATCGCCGTAGAGGCCGAGGATCAAGATACAGCCAGGAAAGCTCTTGATGAGGCGATCCCGGCAATTCAAAAAGCAGCCTCCAAAGGCACAATTCACAAACGGACAGCCGCCAGAAAGATCTCCAGGCTTACCCACCGGGTCAACACCCTCCAGTCAGTCGAATAAATTTACCAGAAGCTCATCCAGCAGTATTTCATCGGGAATACTGCTTGTTTTCAGTTTCAGGTCACACTCCGAGATCCTTCTGATCCTGTTTTCCAGTTTCTCCTCAGTGGTTCTTTCCAGCTGTTTCGCGTACTTTTCCCTTAACCCGGGAAACCTTATCCCTACTTTCTGAGCAGCCTCCTGCGGAGTTCGTCCACCTGACACGAACGATTTTCCCCTCAATAACTGCCGGTGATGCCGCACGATCATGTGCACTATGAACTCCGGCCGGTTTCCGTTGTCTATCAGGATCCTCATCAGTTTAAAAGCTCTGGGTTTGTTGCCCTCACTGATTGCGTCCAGCAAGGAGAATATATTTTCAACTCCACCGGGAACCGTTGCCTCCAGGTCAGATTGGTGAGCCGTGGTCCTGTCGCCCGCATACAGGGATATCTTCTCAATTTCCTGGGAAAGCTCCATTAACCCCGAACCGGCAACCTCAATGAGTGTTCTGGCAATATCCTCGTCCGCCTCCATACCCAGAGATGAGAATCTGCTGATCACCCACCTTGTAAGAGTGGGGCCATAGGGCCTTTTCCGCTCTATAACAGCTGTATTGGGGGATACCCCCTTGTAAAGTGGATCTTTCTTCTTCAATTCAGAGGATGTCATGAGAAGACAAGAAGAGGGGTTGGGATCTTTCAGGTACTCAACGAGCCTCTTCCAGGCGGAAAATGACTGGACCTCCCTCAAAACAAGTAACCGCCGCTCGGCGAGGAACGGCATCGTTTGAAGAAATTCCTCCACCGACGATGGTTCAGCCTCCCATCCGTAGAGCGCAAGATAGTTCATATCTCTGCTCTCCGGGGGAACTACCCTTTCCACAAGCTGATCTTCAGCCTCTTTGAGAAAAAGGGGCTCTGTTGAGAGGATGAGGTAAGACGGACGCTTCCCGTCCAGGGCGGTGTCCCTTCCTGTTTTCAATCCAATTCCCCGAGGCGGTCAGACAGATCCCTCATAATATCCCTGGCGAGCATCCTTATGGCAGCGTTCCTCTGCCAATCCAGGGAAACCAGGTCTGTAAAATGAGGATATGTTCTGGACCTTTTGATCTTACCGTTTGAACTTACATCCCCCGATTCACCCAGGATCCGCCACTGAATGCTCATCGTGAGCTTCTGGCGAAGGGGAGTACCCGACGCGGAGACCGATTCCGTTTCGTCAGAGAAGGAGTCCACTACAACAGCCAGTTTTTTCCGGGCATCTTTCCTGAAGAGCCCCGCTTCCTCAGCAAGAGCATCCTCAAAAACAGCGACCAGTCGTGGCTGGTGAGTAATGTTTTTTACATAATCCAGAGAAAAGCCCTCACCGCTGTAGGCGCCTACGAAACGGTAACCGCATCCGGCAACCAGGAAGATGCCGGTAATAATAAGTACGCAGAACTTTCTCGTGAGGATCATTCCACCACCAGGGAGACAAGCCTGCCGGGAATAACGACCGATCTGGCAAGGGTCTTTCCTTCCATGAGTTCCTGTATCCGCGGCAGGGCCAGGGCCTGACTCTCCAGGTATTCTTTCTCCAGATCCGCAGCCGCGTCGAAGCGTGCCCTCACCTTGCCGTTTACCTGTACTACTATTTCCACCGTACTGCTTGCCGCCAGCTCGGGATCGAATACTGGCCACTCCTGGGATAAGATCGAATACGGCAGTCCCATGGTCTCCCAGAGTTCTTCTGCAAGATGCGGCGCGAATGGAGCTATAAGCTTGACTATGGTCCTTGCCGCCTCACCTGCCGCGGCCCTGCCTGACTTACCTTCTATCTCCCCATCGGCAAGGAACTTCTGGGTCTTGTTCACCAGTTCCATGATCGCGGAAATGGCCGTATTGAACTGAAAGCGCTCGGAAATGTCCTCGGTTACCTTCTTGATGGATTTGTGGATCACGTGCCTCAGTTGAGCGGTTTTGTCATCCTCAGAGGCAACATCCTCCACAAGGCCCTCTTTGAGCAGGTCAGTGTTCTCAGTTATCAGCCTGTGCAGCCTCGAAAGGAACCTGAAGGACCCTTCGACGCCCTGATCGCTCCAGTCCAGCTCCTTGTCGGGAGGGGAAGCGAATAGTATGAACATCCTGGCGGTATCCGCACCGTAACGTGACAGCATGTCTTCAGCCGGAACGACGTTTCCCATGGATTTGGACATTTTAGCACCGTCCTTTATCACCATTCCCTGGGTGAGCAGACGGCGGAAGGGTTCATCAGCCTCGGTCAACCCCAGATCTCTGAGAGCTTTGGTGAAAAACCGGGCGTAAAGAAGATGGAGGATGGCGTGCTCAATACCTCCAATATACTGATCCACGGGCATCCAGTATTCAGATTCTGCCGGATTGAACGGTCCATCCTCATATGAGGGGTCCGTGTAACGGAAAAAATACCAGGACGAATCGATGAACGTATCCATCGTGTCCGTTTCCCTGTTTGCCTGGCCGCCGCATTTCGGACAATCAACATTCCTGAACTCTTTAGAGGTCTCAAGGGGATTTCCCTCCCCTGTAAAGGAAACGTCCTCTGGAAGGAGTACCGGGAGGTCTTCATCCGGAACAGGGACTGTTCCGCACTGGGCGCAGTAAATGATCGGGATAGGAGTTCCCCAGTACCTCTGACGCGAGATCAGCCAATCCCTTAGCCTGAAGCTGACTGCGGCCTCGCCCCATTCATTATCCTCCAGATAGCGGATGATGTCTCCCATGGCTTCCCTGTTGTCGGCGCCGTCAAAAGGCCCTGAATTCACCATCGTTCCATCTTCCGTGTAGGCACACCCCAGTATATCTTCAAGCTCATCACCAGGCTGGAGTATCACCTTCCTTATGGGCAGACTGTATCTGGTCGCGAACTCGAAATCGCGCTGATCGTGGGCAGGCACCCCCATAATAGCACCGGTGCCGTATTCCATCAGTACGTAATCACCAACGTAGATCGGACATTCCTCACCGGTCACCGGGTTCAGAAAGCTCCGGCCTGTGGAGACGCCCTTTTTCTCACGTCCCTGGGCAGCGCGTTCGATAGCAGACTCCTGCTTCACCCGGTCGGCGAAGGCCATAACCTTATCCTGTACATCAGCTCCCTCCACGAGTACTTCTAACAGCGGGTGTTCGGCGGCCAGTACCATGTAAGTCACACCGAAGATCGTATCCGGCCTGGTAGTGAATGCCGGGATCACAAGATCACTGTCTATCACAGGGAAGCGGATCTCGGCGCCCTCGCTCCTTCCTATCCAGTTCCTCTGAAGGAGCTTGACCCTCCCGGGCCAGTCATCAAGCCCGTCAAGATCAGACAGCAGTTCATCAGCATAGGCGGTAATGCGGAGGAACCACTGTTCCAGGTCTTTTTTGGTTACCTCAGTCTGGCATCTCCAGCACCCGCCAGCCTCCACCTGTTCGTTGGCAAGTACTGTTTTACATGAGGGACACCAGTTGATGGGTGCCGCTTTCCTGTAGGCCAGCTGCCGCTCCAGAAGCCTCAGAAATACCCACTGGTTCCACCTGTAATACTCCGGCTCACATGTAACAAGGGTTCTTTCCCAGTCGTATGAAAGCCCCATTCTTTTCTGGACGTCCTTCATCCTCTCGATGGAACTGCGGGTCCATTCACCCGGGTCCACTTTCCTTGTTATCGCGGCGTTTTCGGCCGGGAGTCCGAAGGCATCGTAGCCCATTGGATAGAGCACATTGTATCCGCTCATGCGCAGAAATCTGGAATAGGCGTCCCCTATGGCATAGTTCCTCATATGGCCCATGTGCAGATCACCTGACGGATATGGGAACATCTCGAGACAGTAGAACTTTTCCCTATCGGCATCCATCTGAGTCCGGTGCAGACTCGTAGACTCCCATTTGTTTTGCCATTTCAGCTCGATCTCGCCGGGAGAATATCTGGGTTTCACCATAAAAGTACCTCCGACCTTTCAGACAAAGCCTGGGGACCTTCCTCTGTCCTGGCCTTCATCCTAGAGGTTTAAAAGTTTCTTGACCTTTGAAAGAAGATTAGCGGATTGAACCGGCTTTGTAATGTAGGCGTCGGCGCCAAGGGCCAAAGCTCTATCCCTGTCCTCCCGGGCTCCCTCGGTGGTGATGATGATGATCGGAATATCCTTGTAATCTTCGTTGGATCGAACAAGAGTGACCAGTTTCAATCCGTCCATAATGGGCATATTGATGTCGGTGAGGATCATATCAACCTTCCTTGATGACAGTTTCTTGAGGCCGTCGACTCCATCTGAAGCCTCTATGATCTCGGCATGGGGGATCCTTTTGAGGGCAAAACTGATGAGTTGTCTCATGGTTGGTGAATCTTCAATTACAAGGAACCTTAAATTCGCCATGCTACCCCCCTACTGGCTCAGAAGATCAATGAAACCCTGGAAAGTATCCAGTTTCCTCTTGGAGTCAGAATAGAGCCGGGAACTGAAGACCGCGGTAGCTGCATGCCCGGCCAGTAACGTAAACAGCTCAAAATCAACAGGCGAGAAAGCTTTCTTCTGCTGCAGCAGGCTGTATATCGCCACCACACCGATGACGTGATCCTTGATCATCAGGGGAAAGCATACCAAAGGGTCTTCTATGGTGTTGTCCGGCATTTTCTCCGGATCGTCATGCACGTGGCTCTCCCTGTTTTGAGCGCATTTTCCGATCACACCCGCTCCCATCTGAACTGACGGGAGCTTTTCCGTCTCCACGCCCTCGGAAACCACGGCTTTTAGCGAGTTGCTCTTCTCATCAAGGAGAAATACGGCGAAAACCTCGGCACCGATCAGATTGATGATTATTTCAAGGATGATCTGTAGAACTTCTTCATAGTCGAGGGTAGAGTGCAACTGATAGCTGGCAACATACAGATTCGCGAGGTTATTATTCTGGTCTTCCACGTCCAGATATCTCTGTATGTAGTCCCTGTTTTCCTCCCGGGCCTCTCCGAGCCTTTCTTCCAGCTCCTTGAGCCTGGTCTCGTACTTATTGATCTTGTTGGTCAGGTCGAGGAAAGTATCGCCATCCCCGGAATCTGCATTCTGGGGGCCGGCGAGTTTCCTCTTCACGGCTTCTTCCAGCTGCACAACCCGGAAGCGAAGATTCTCGTTCTCCTTGAGAAGATCCTGCGAAAATTCCTGCCCCTTCCGGAAGATCTCGAGAAATTCCTCACCCTTCTCAAAAAGGGGTTTCTTTACATCATCTCCCATAATTAACTCCAGATATCATGCTTGGTAGGGTCGTAAAAAGTCCATCCTTGGCTTTTTACTCCTCTAATGCTTACTTTTTTTATCACCGCTTCGGGCTTTTTTCAAGACGGAGTTATCCTTCAGGATCTCCAGCAATTTTCCGGGTATTCCTTCAAGGTCAACAACTGATCCGGCCGCGTTTTTCCCGATCGCAGCCCTTGGCATACCAAAGATAACCGCGGTTTTTTCCGATTCCACAATGGTTTTACCTCCTGAGTTAACGATCTGGAGCATGCCGTCGGCTCCATCGTTTCCCATTCCTGTCAGGAGAACGCCCACTGCGCTGTCACCAAAACTCCTTGCCGCCGAGGACATGGCCATGTCTATAGAGGGTATGTAGCGGTCCTCATTTCCCTTTTCCCTGATCAAAAGCCTGCCGGCCTTGAGCTTCCTCACTTCAAGATGAAATCCCCCTGGAGCGACAAAGATCTGACCTGGAACGAGGGTATCGCCATCCTCGGCTTCCTTGGCGGCGAATGAAGTGTTCTTTTCGAGACGTTTAGCGAACTGCGCAGTGAAAACCGGGGGCATATGCTGTACAACAACGAAGGAATATGGGAGATCACCAGGAAGACCAGAAAGAACTTTCTGAACGGCGGACGGCCCCCCTGTGGAAGCTCCGATGACAACGACACCCTTCAATTTTCCCCCTACTTCAGATCGGGGCGAGACTGTTCGTTTCGCTTCAGGCTTCCTTTCCCTGAGACGGGAGAGATACAGCCCGAGATCCATATCGGCAACAGCCCTGACCTTATCCTGAAGCTCCGGTTTTATCTCTACAATCCGCTCTGACGCGTAGCGCAGGGGCTTGACGACAAAATCCAGGGCTCCCAGATCGAGGGCTCTGAAGACGTTTTTCTCACCGCCTTCAGCGCTCACGATCACCACCGGCAGGGGTTTATGTTTCATCAGCCAGCGAAGGAATGTAAAGCCGTCCATACGGGGCATGTTCAGGTCAAGGGTTATTACCTGAGGCGGGTCGGCAAGGACATCCTTTATGGCCTCCTCTCCATCGGAGGCTATGCTGACGGATTCCACCTCGTCCATCTCAAGAACCATCGACCTGATCATTTTCCTGTTATATGCGGAATCATCAACAACAAGCACTTTTAGTTTTGAGGTACCTTTCATGAGTCTTCCTCGCCCGCCTTCTGATAAACCATAGCATGCTTTAAATGTTTGAGCTTGAAGGCCGTTGTTATATTCATAAGGGATTCCGAATGACCAAGCAGGAGATATCCACCCGGGAGCAGTTTCCTGTGGAATGAATTTACCACCCGCGCTTTTGCGTTTCCGTCGAAATAAATAATAACGTTCCTGCACATAATAATGTCGCAGATGGAAATAAGACCCAGCATCTTTTCATCAAGGAGATTGATATGCCCGAACTGAACCATGGACCGGATGGAATCGTCAAGGTGGTATTTTCCGTCAACTTCAGTGAAATACCTGCTTAAATATCCCCTCTCAGTGACCCTGAAGGCTGACTGAGTGTACACAGCCTTTCTGGCGGTTTTTAATACTCGTTGGCTGATATCGGTACCGATTATGTTTATTTTCCAGTCCTGCGAGAAGAGCCCGGTCCTGGCAAGAAGTATGGCAAGAGTATAAGGCTCTTCGCCGGTGGAGCAGCCCGCGCTCCAGATGTTAAGCCTTTTTGTCCTGGCATTACGCTGGGCCAGTTCAGGGAGTATTTCTCTGGAGAAGGCATCCAGCTGTTTCATCTCCCTGAAAAAATATGTTTCGTTGGTTGTGAGAACGTCAACAAGCTCGTTTATCTCCTTCATTTTTTCGGGATGGTACAGGAGATACTGGTAGTACTTGAGGAAGGAATCGAAATGATGGTTCCTGAGGCGGTTCTGGAGCCGGCTTTCCAGCAGGAATTTACTGCTGTCGTTAAAATATAGACCGCAGTAATCGTATATGAATAAAGAGAGGAGTTCGAACTCCTCATCTGTCAGATCGATCCTTGGAGGATGGTCAAACAGCATCCCGGCTTCCAGATGAGATAATCGACCTGACAGTTTCCCTGACTTTCCTGTCAGGGTCGTTTTCGGAGATATTCAACAGGAGCCGTCGTGCGGCATCCTCATCGAAGGATGCCAGGGCCTGTGCAGCAAATGTTCTCACGCTGCTGTCCTCGTCCTGGGCTGCAACCATCAGGAAATCAAGGCTTCTGGCACTCTTGATATGGCCGACTACCCTGCAGATGTTGCACTTTATCTCTACTGTTTCTCCCCTGAAAGCCTCTCTCAGGATACCTATTACGTCCTCCCTGCTCTCGGCTATCCTTTTTCCCAGCGCCTCTATCACAGAAGACTTTATTATCCTGTCATCGATATCAAGGAGATCCGCCAGATCCTGTACATCAACCTCCGGCTGGGAAGCCAGAGCCGAGACAGCCACCGTTCTCACCCAGGGATCATGATCGTTGAGGGCAGCCCTGAGAGGCGCAGCCGCTTCAGGAACCTTCAGCTCCTCCAGTGCGAGAGCGGCTTCAACTCTGACCATCGAATCTTCGTCGGCAAGGGAATTTATTATTGCCGAGGAATTATTACTTTCACCGATCTTTTTGAGGCTGGCTATCCCCGAGGCCCGGATCAACGGCTCCTCATCCTGAAGGGCATTCAAAAATAATGCCTCGTGCCCTTTCGCATCCACTTCTCCGAGGATCCTTATGACCAGAGCCCTCGTCATGGGAAATGTCGCGGACAGGAGAGGTTCGATCTTGTTAGCAATAGCCCCCGGGTCTTTCCGGCCGATCAAGGCTATGGCCTTGGCGGTTTCCTGCGCAACATCATCGTACTCATCCTCCAGGAGATCAAGCAGAGGATCGATGGAGGCGATATCCCCCATAACGGAGATAGTTCGCGCAGCCTGTTTCCTGACGTGTCCGCTCTGGTCGAGGAGGAGGGGATAGATCTTTTCAATCGGTATCTCGCCTCCGAGCCTCTCAAGGACCTCCAGGGCCCTGCGCCGTATCAATTCATCGTCGTCCGACAGAAGCGCGACTACGGACTCCTGGTCGATCTTCGCAATACCCACTAGTGCCATGGTGACATCACGTTCAAGGGTGTCATCATCTATAAATTTCAGTACGGCATCCATGCATTCAGGACCGCCCAGGATGCCCAACACGGCAATGATCTTCCTCATTTCATCCGGTTTATCGGAAACAGACAGCTGTTCTGTCAGAAATTCAACTATATCTGCGTCAGCAGCGACTGAGACCGCATCCCTCAGTTTCTGAGTTGATTCCATTTCATAGGCCAGCAGTGACCTTGCGTAAATATTCCCTGACGCGAGGAAGGCTCTCTTGGCGCCTCCCTTTGAGAGCGAATCGATCGACTTCATCAGGCGGACGCCGTCTTCCAGATCCCCTGTTGCGCCTATACCGGCAACTGACGGGCTGGCCAGGATCCTGTGGTCCAGGTATTTGAAGAATATGGGGAGAGCCTCACCGGCCGGTATGGATGCCAGTGCACCCAGGATACTGTAGGCGGTCCATTCATCAGCATTATCCAGTGCCTTTAAAAGCGCTTCAGTTGCGGACTTGTCGCCGATGGAAGCGAGGGCCTCAGCGGCGGCGGCCCTGATATTGTTGCCCGGGTCATTTAACAGTCGGATAAGATCATCAACAGCCTGGGGATCAGCTATGTTACCAAGGATATCAACCAGAAATTTCCTTGTATCCGGCTGGTCCACTGAAAGGTGCCCCAGAAGGAGGGAAGTCACCCTTGGTCCCATTTTTTCCAGGATCTCTACCACAGAGTTGCGCAAGTTGACCTCGTGAGAGGGATCCATCATGCCCACCAGACGTCTTATAAGGGAGGTTGTTGGCGACATCCGGCTTGTTCCCTCGATCGCCTCCTTCCTGACCCTCCAGCTTCCGTCTGAAAGGGGCTTTGTCAGCCATTTCAGGTCGCTTTCAGAAAGTTCCTGTTTCAGGGCCAGCATGGAGGATCTGCGGACCTCTTCGTCAGGAGATTCCAGCTGAGCGATCAGGTTCTCCCTCGCTTCAGGATCCATCCTGCTCCCCTTTGCCGAAAGCGATACCGGCAGACTGAAGTACCTTTGTTATCTCCTCTGATAGAATCTCAGCAGTGTTCCCTTTAAAATCAGGGAAGCGCGATGCGAGCACCACTTTGCCCTCTTCGATATCGCCGGCCAGTGCTTCTTCGGCGTCTTCGGCCGATCTTCCCCTGATGGTGTCCTCGTTGTACAGAAGTATATCTCCGGCAATAACTCTGGCCATCCGGCACACTTCCTCGGCCATGGGCTCTTCTTCCCTTCCCGCGGGAGGCTCGTGCAGCCTTTCTATCTCTCTCCTGTCATCTACCTCCTCGTCGCTCAGAGGTCTGGAAATACCTGAAGCGGCATCCAGCGGCTCTGCCTCAGCGCCCTTTTCGAAGAAGTTATTGAGCTTGGGAACCAGTAGATCCGGGAGGTGGTGCCTTTCGATATAATCGTCTGCTCCGTAAAGAGATGTAGGAGCTCTTTTGAACCTGGCCCGATGGTGAAGTGATGACATCAGAATAGCAGGTATGTCCCTGGCGGATTCGGATCTTTTTATCCAGTCTATAACCTCGTAACCCATCATATCGGGGAGCGCTACGCTGATAACGGCCGCATCAGGGGGGTCGGTTTCCATGATACTAAGCGCCTCTTCCCCTGTAACAGCAACCTTGCCCTTCAGGTTTCCCCTGGCCAGGATCTTGAAAATAAGTTCGGCGAGTTCCATCTCGTCCAGTACAACAAGAACAGTGCGTGAACCTTCCTCCGGCTTTATGTGCTCCTGCGGGAGGCGGATATTGATGAGCGCCCCGCATTTCCTGCAGTTAAAGGAGGTTACACCCTTGGGAAGGCGATCAGGGTGGACCTTGAAACGCTTCGAGCAGACCGGGCATGAGACGATAAGATCATCCATTTTACAGGGCTCCTGAATAAGTTCAGCCGGGCATACGTATGGATATTATTGCCTGGACGACAGGTTTATGGGTCAGTTCGTCTCCTGGGTCTGGAGCCTTTCATCCATGGTCAGGACCCTCTCCAGGTTGAGAAGAATGATCAGACGATCGTCTATCTTCCCGACGCCCTTCAGAGAATCGGCGTCAATTCCACCTATGATCTCCGGGGGAGGCTCTATGCTGCTTATGGGAATATTTACAACCTGTACTACTGAGTCGACGAACAGCCCGTAGAAATTATCCTTTACATTTACCACAATGATCCTTGGTTTCGGATTATCCCCGCCCTCACTGAGTCCAAGCCTAATCCTTATGTCGAAAACAGGTATGATCATCCCCCTTAAAGAAATGATACCCATTACATAATCGGGTGTTTTCGGGACCTCGGTCGTTTCCTGTGGGCGGACGATCTCCTTGATGTCCATGATACTCAGGCCATATTCCTCCGCACCAATGGTAAAAACCAGGAGCTGAAGGTACTCTTCCTCAACTTCCTGGTCGGGTCTCCGGGTCTGCGCAAGAAGTATGTC
>JBGMRC010000028.1:0-4162 GCA_048061075.1 bacterium
ACGTCCATCATGGGCTCAAGGAGAACGGGAGCAGCCTTGCGGTTCCCGTCACGAAAAGCCATTGTTCCGGCAACCTTGAAGGCCATTTCCGATGAATCAACTTCGTGATAGGAGCCGTCAAACAGGGAAACAGCCACGTCGATGACTGGATAACCAGCGAACACACCCTGTTCCATGGCTTCCTCGACGCCCTTGCGGACGGCCTGGATATACTCCCTCGGCACGGCACCGCCCACGATGTTATTTTCAAAGACGAACCCGGATCCCACCTCGCCGGGCTTGATCTCGAGCCACACATGTCCGTACTGGCCTCGTCCTCCGGTCTGCTTGACGAACCGCCCTTCAACCTTCACGGGCTCGGTTATTGTCTCGCGGTAGGCAACCTGCGGCGTGCCAACGGAAGCACCCACTGAAAACTCCCTGAGCAGCCTGTCCACGATTATCTCGAGATGAAGCTCACCCATCCCGGATATGAGAGTCTGGCCCGTATCGGCGTCTGTTCCCACCCGGAAGGTAGGATCCTCCTGGGAGAGTTTGGTAAGGGCGCTGCCCAGTTTTTCCTGGTCGGCCTTTGTCTTGGGTTCGATGGCAATGGCAATAACCGGTTCGGGAAAATCCATCTCCTCCAGAACAACCGGGCTCGCGGGGTCGCACAGCGTGTCGCCGGTGAACGTCTTGGAAAGGCCTACACACGCTACGATATCCCCGGTATAGACTTCCTTTATATCTTCCCTTTTATTGGAGTGCATCTTAAGCAGCCGGCCAACTCTTTCCTTCTTGCCGGTGCTTGTGTTCAGAATATAACTTCCAGCGGTCAAGTGTCCCGAATAGAGCCTGATGAATGTGAGGTGCCCAACATATGGATCGGTCATGACCTTGAAGGCCAGAGCCGCCATGGGGTCATCGTCGTCTACCTTTCTTGTAACCCGTCCCTGGGTAGAGGGATCTACTCCGGATATGGCGGAAATGTCGAGGGGGGAAGGAAGGTAATCGATGACGGCATCAAGGAGGGGCTGTACACCCTTGTTCTTGAAGGCGCTGCCGCAAAGGACGGGCACGAGCTTCAGTTCCAGTGTAGCCCTGCGGACAGCGGCTTTGATCTGGTCGATGCCTATTTCATCGCCCTCCAGGTAACTTTCCATGAATATATCATCCACATCCGCCAGGGCCTCGAAAAGAACCTCTCTGGCGGACGCGACCTCTCCGGCCATCTCATCCGGAACCGGACATTCTACGACCTTCGCGCCCATGGTATCCTCGTCGAAGGTCATGCAGATCTCCCTCACCAGATCCACAACGCCGGTGAATTTGTCCTCGGAGCCGCAGGGGAGCTGAACGGGGACGGCGTTTGCGCCGAGACGATCCGCCATCATGTCAACGACACCGGCAAAATCGGCTCCCGTCCTGTCCATTTTGTTCACGAAAGCGATCCTGGGGACGCGATACTTGTCGGCCTGACGCCAGACTGTCTCTGATTGAGGTTCAACACCCCCTACCGAACAGAACACGGCCACGGCCCCATCCAGGATCCGCAGGGATCTTTCCACTTCAACTGTAAAGTCCACGTGCCCCGGGGTGTCGATTATGTTTACCCTGTGGTCGGACCAGAAATATGTTGTGGCTGCCGAAGTGATTGTAATACCGCGCTCCTGCTCCTGCTCCATCCAATCCATGACGGCGGCTCCATCATGGACCTCCCCCATCTTGTGGGAAACTCCCGTATAGAAGAGGATCCGCTCGGTGGTGGTAGTCTTACCGGCATCGATATGCGCCATGATCCCGATGTTCCGGTGTTTGTCGAGTTGATACTGCCTTGGCAAAACGTTCTCCCTTGTATCCTTTTCCCGTCCGGCCTACCAACGATAGTGGGCAAATGCCTTGTTGGCCTCGGCCATCCGGTGAACATCTTCCTTCTTCTTAATGGACGTCCCGCGGTTGTTCGCGGCATCCAGTAACTCACCTGCGAGCTTCTCCACCATTGTCCTTTCGGACCGCTCCCGCGCACTGGCTATAAGCCACCTGATCGCGAGGGCCTGTTTTCTCTCGTAGCGGACTTCCACAGGTACCTGGTAGGTTGCGCCACCGACACGGCGGGACTTTACCTCAAGGACCGGTTTAGTGTTGTCGATCGCCTTTTTGAACACGGTCAGGGGCTCTTCAGAACCCCTCTCGGTTATAAGATCCATTGCTCCGTAGAAGATGGATTCAGACAAACTCTTCTTGCCGCCGAGCATGATATTACATATGAACTTGGAGACCAGCTTGTCCTTGTACTTGGGATCCGGAAGTATCTCCCTCTTTTTTGCAACCCTTCTTCGAGCCATCCTATCCCTCCACCTACTTTGGACGCTTCGCGCCGTATTTGGAGCGCCCCTGTCTTCTGTCGGCTACGCCGGCAGTATCCAGGGTACCTCTAACAATTTTATACCTGACCCCAGGAAGGTCCTTCACTCTTCCGCCCCTGATAAGAACCACGGAGTGCTCCTGGAGGTTGTGCCCGACTCCAGGAATATATGAGCTCACCTCAATTCCGTTGGTCAGTCTGACTCTCGCAACCTTTCTCAGAGCTGAGTTCGGCTTCTTGGGTGTGGTCGTATACACACGGACACATACTCCCCTCTTCTGGGGACAGCCCTGCATTGCAGGGGTCTTGGACTTTTTTACAACCTTGCGCCGGCTTTTTCTTACCAGCTGGTTCAGTGTCGGCATCTGCTAACTCCTCCAACTCCTCTAGCGCTAAGTAGCCGATTTTATTGCAAACTCGCCCTTATGGACGCAGAAACCCTGTCAGGGCATGGTACTCTTTTCAACGAGCCCTGCCGGTTTCTATTCGCCCTTCGCATGGGGGTATTTTTCACCCCCATCCAGGCTACGGTCATGCAGTATTTACATGCTCTCCGGGTTTGTTTATCGCCTCGGAAAAACCCGACGAAATTATCAGCACGGTGCCTGTTTGTCAAGGCATAAATAAAATACTTTGGGCTTGGGCCCAAAGTATTTTATTGATCAGGATTATCCGACAATACCGGCAGCATACCGAGGGCAATTACCGAAGTCCCCGGTTCCGGCGGATCGTCCCGTCTCAGGTCTCCATCTCGGCGGCAACCTCCTCAGGAATATCTTTGGGCTTGACCCCCGATTCAATATACTGCCTCAGGCCCGTGCCGGCGGGTATCAACCTGCCTACAATGACGTTTTCCTTGAGTCCCTTGAGGTAATCCACCTTTCCGGAGATGCCCGCTTCAGTCAATACCCTGGTGGTCTCCTGGAAAGACGCGGATGATATGAAACTGTCCGTGTTAAGGGCCGCTTTGGTGATCCCCTGGAGGATCGGCTTCCCTGTGGCAGGCTTGCCGCCACCAGAAACAATCCTTTCATTTTCCTCCACGAACTCCCAGCGGTCAACATGGTCCCCTACGAGGAATTCCGTGTCACCCACATCTTCGATACTGACTTTCCGAAGCATCTGCCTGATGATCACCTCGATGTGCTTATCGTTTATCTTTACGCCCTGAAGCAGGTAGACCTCCTGGACCTCGTTGACCAGATATTTCTGAAGCTCTTTTTCACCAAGAACGTGAAGGATATCGTGGGGATTCGGCGAGCCGTCCATAAGGGGTTCCCCTGCCTTCACATGGTCTCCCTCATGAACACTGATGTGCTTACCCCTGGGTATCAGATACTCCCGGGACTCACCTACTTCCGGCTTGACCTCGATCCTCCTCTTTCCCTTTACATCCCGCCCATAGGACACAATGCCGTCGATCTCACTGATCGTAGCCTGTTCCTTGGGAACTCTGGCCTCAAACAGCTCGGCAACCCTCGGGAGACCGCCTGTAATATCCTTGGTTTTGGTCGTTTCGATGGGTATCTTCGCGATAACGTCACCGGCCGCCACCTCATCGCTCTCATTTACCATGAGGATGGCTGAAGACGGCATGAAGTACCGTGCGGTGGAGCTGGTGCCGGGAACCTTTAAAGTCCTGTTTTCCTCATCCTTGAGGGAAACCCTCGGCCGCAGGTCGGTGCCCTGGTATTCGGTGATAACCTTGCTTGCGATACCGGTCACCTCATCCACCTGGTCCTTCATAGTTCTGCCCTCGATGATGTCGCCGAATTTTATACGTCCACCCACCTCTGTAAGTATCGGCGTACTGAAGGG
>JBGMRC010000028.1:4262-11635 GCA_048061075.1 bacterium
GCGGACCTGATGGCGATCCCCTCATATCCGAGGCCGCGCCTGTCGATCTCCCTGACAACGACTTCGCAGATCATATCGTTGGCTTTCACGATAACATCCCCCGTTTCGGGGTCCTTGATGTCTTCAAGGGCGGTCCTGCCGAGGAGCCTCTCCTCCAGCGGCTGTATAACCTCACCGCTTTCCACCAGCGATGTGACCATGATACCGTCGACTGTGCCGCAGTCTTGTGTCGTGACGATACAGTCCTGAGCAACGTCTATGAGGCGGCGTGTCAGATACCCTGAATTGGCGGTTTTGAGGGCCGTATCCGCCAGGCCTTTTCTGGCCCCGTGGGTAGAGATAAAATACTCCAGGACCTTGAGGCCCTCCCGGAAGTTGGCCCTGATAGGTGTTTCGATGATCTCTCCGGAAGGCTTTGCCATCAAACCCCTCATCCCGGCAAGCTGCCTTATCTGCTGCGCTGACCCCCTGGCCCCTGAATCAGCCATCATGTAAATAGAGTTGAAAGTACCCGCGCCCTCAGCGCCTTCGTGCTCCAGGTCCTCCATGACCTCTTCCGCCACTACCTCGGTAACATACGCCCAGATATCAACGACCTTGTTGTACCGTTCCCCGTCGGTAATAAGCCCATCCGTGTACTGAGCCTGGACCTTGGCAACATCTTTTTCAGCCTGCGCGAGCAGTTCTGCCTTTTTTTCCGGAACGTACATATCGTCAACGCAGATCGAGAGGCCTGACTGTGTGGCATATGCGAAACCGAGGTCCTTTAGCTTGTCCAGAAGATGAATGGTCTCACCTGACCCGGACTTCATGAAAGATTCTTTGATCACCTCGGCAAGTTCCCTCTTCTTTAAAAGGCGGTTTACCCTGGAGAAGGGGACCACGTCGGGCATAACCTCGTACAGGAGCACCCTGCCCACTGTCGTGTTCACCATCTCACCTTCATGCCTGACCTTTATTACCGCCTGGAGGGCAACGATATCCCTGTCGTAGGCTATCCGCACCGCATCCATATTGGGGAATACAAACCCCTTGCCTTTTGATTTGGGCCGTTCTTTTGTCATCCAGTAGATACCAAGAACAACGTCCTGGGTGGGTACTACTATGGGCCGCCCGTTTGCGGGTGAGAGTACATTGTTCGTGGAGAGCATGAGGGTCCTGGCTTCCATCTGGGCTTCCAGAGAAAGCGGAATGTGGACGGCCATCTGGTCACCATCAAAATCCGCATTAAAGGCCGCGCATACAAGGGGGTGCAGCTGTATGGCTTTCCCCTCGATAAGAACGGGCTCGAATGCCTGGATACCGAGGCGGTGAAGGGTGGGTGCCCGGTTCAGCAGGACCGGGTGGTCCTTGATCACTTCGTCGAGGACGTCCCAGACCTCGGGTCTTTCTTTCTCCACCATTTTCTTGGCGCTCTTGATGGTCGTCACATGCTCGTACTGCTCCAGCTTATGATAGATAAAGGGCTTGAACAGCTCCAGCGCCATTTTCTTTGGAAGGCCGCACTGGTGCAGTTTCAGCTCCGGACCGATGACGATCACGCTCCTGCCGGAGTAATCCACCCTCTTTCCAAGGAGGTTCTGGCGGAACCTGCCCTGCTTGCCCTTGAGCATATCGCTCAGGGACTTTAAGGGCCTTTTGTTCGATCCGACTATGGGGCGTCCTCTGCGGCCATTGTCGAAGAGGGCATCGACGGCCTCCTGGAGCATTCTCTTTTCGTTGCGGATTATTATCTCCGGAGCCCTGAGCTCCATCAGCCTCTTTAAGCGGTTGTTCCTGTTGATCACCCTTCTGTAAAGATCGTTGAGGTCCGATGTCGCAAAACGCCCGCCGTCAAGGGGAACGAGGGGCCTGAGCTCCGGCGGAAGGACGGGAATCACATCGAGGATCATCCATGCCGGCCTGTTCCCCGACTGCCTGAACGATTCGATCGTCTTCAGTCTCTTTACGACCTTTTTGCGCTTCGCTTCGGAGTTCGTCTCCAGCATCTCATGCCGGAGCTCTGCGGCAAGAGTATCCAGATCGATCCGGGTGAGGAGTTCGTTGATCGCTTCTGCTCCCATTCCCGCGACAAACGCGTCGCCGTGCTCGTCCACAAGCTCCCTGTACCTGTCCTCTGACAGCAGTTCCTGATCCTTCAGATCGGTTCCATCACCCGGCTCCAGTACGATATATTCCTCGAAATAAAGAACCCTCTCGAGCTCTCTTAAGGACATATCCAGCATCAGGCCGATGCGGCTGGGTATCCCCTTCATGAACCAGATATGAGCGACCGGGGAAGCAAGCTCGATGTGCCCAAGCCGTTCCCTGCGCACCTTGGACTGGATCACCTCAACACCGCATTTTTCACAGACGATACCCCGGTGCTTCATCCGTTTGTACTTACCGCAATTACACTCATAATCCTTGGTAGGCCCGAAGATCTTAGCGCAGAAGAGACCATCCCGTTCGGGTTTGAATGTCCTGTAGTTGATCGTCTCCGGTTTCTTCACCTCGCCATAGGACCAGGCCCGCACCTTCTCAGGTGAAGCCAGCTTCAATCTTATGGAGTTGAAGTTGACTGGATACTTGGGCCTGTCAAAGAATTCACTGTAAAAATCTGTCAAGGGCATTTCTCGACCTCCCTTTTGAGCGTTTCGTTTCTATGAATTGCTATTTTTTAAGGTCCTGCTTACGACCTTCGCCTTCGTCGATCTCCATAAGTTCCACATCCAGACAGAAGCTCTGCAGCTCTTTTACCAGCACGTTGAAGGACTCAGGAAGGCCGGCTTCCATGGTATTATTTCCTTTTACGATAGCCTCGTACATCTTCGTCCTTCCAGCAACGTCATCCGATTTGACAGTGAGCATCTCCTGAAGGGTGTAGGCGGCGCCGTAGCCCTCGAGAGCCCATACTTCCATCTCACCGAACCTCTGACCTCCAAACTGTGCCTTGCCGCCAAGTGGCTGCTGTGTCACCAGAGAATAAGGTCCAATGGAACGGGCATGGATCTTATCGGCCACGAGGTGGTGAAGCTTGAGCATGTAGATGTAACCGATCGTTACTTCCCTGTGGAACGGCTCTCCGTTTCTGCCGTCGTAAAGTTTCGCCTGGCCTTTAATGTTGAGGCCGGCTTTCACAAGAAGCGCGTGTATCTCATCCTCGTCCGCCCCGTCGAAAACAGGAGATGAGACAAGGACACCGTCGGCAAGACCGTCGGCAAGAGCCATCAGTTCCTCGTCGTCCATATCATCCAGTACCGACAAGACACTCTTCATCGAGTAGATGGATTTTACGTGCCGCCTCAGCTTGTCAGCGGCGGCTCCGCTGTCCAGTAGTTCCCTGATCTGCGATCCAAGGCCTTTGGCGGCCCATCCAAGCATGGTCTCCAGTAGCTGGCCCACGTTCATCCGGCTGGGAACCCCCAGGGGATTCAGGATCATATCTACAGGAGTACCGTCTTCCAGATACGGCATATCCTCCACAGGAACGATCTTGGAAAGCACACCCTTGTTTCCGTGCCTCCCGGCCATCTTGTCGCCCACCGACAGGTGCCTCTTGATGGCGAGGTAGACCTTCACCATCTTTAAGACCCCCGGGAGAAGCTCATCTCCCTTCCTGAGCTTGTCGATCTTGCCGTCGAAGAGGGTTTTTATCATATCTTCCTGTTTCTCAGCTCCCTGCCTGAGTAGCAGTATCCTCGCCATCGCCCTGGAATCGGAAAGGTGTATATCGAACCACTTCACCTTGGGCAGTTCATCCAGAACCTTGCTGGTGACCCTGTTGTCTTTCTTGGCAAGGACCTTCCCATCCGCGTCCTGGATGCGGACAGCAAGTTTTTTCCCCGTCAGGGTGGACCGGACCTTTTCGTACATGCTTTCCCTTACGATCCTGGTCTCATCATCCCTGTCCTTGATGTACTTCGCTACCTGGTCGTCCTCTATAGTCTGGGCTCTGAGATCTTTGTCCATCCCTCTTCTGGAGAAGATCTTCACATCTATAACGACACCTTCCACTCCCGGGGGGACCTTTAAGGACGTGTCACGGACATCACCGGCCTTCTCACCGAATATAGCCCTGAGGAGCTTCTCCTCGGGAGTGAGCTGGGTCTCACCCTTGGGAGTTACCTTCCCCACAAGGATATCGCCGGATTTCACCTCGGCCCCTATCCTTATGATACCCGCTTCGTCAAGATCCTTGAGGGCATCTTCGCCCACGTTGGGGATATCCCTCGTGATCTCCTCTTTGCCCAGCTTCGTGTCCCTGGCCATAACCTCGAACTCTTCGATATGAATAGAGGTAAACACATCGTCTTTGACGAGATTTTCACTCACAAGGATCGAGTCCTCGAAATTGTAACCGCACCACGGCATGAAGGCTACAAGGACATTCTGCCCAAGAGCGAGGTCACCGCCGTTGGTGGCGGGACCATCGGCGACCACGTCCCATGCGGCCACTTTCTGGCCCGGCCGGACGATGGGTACCTGGTTGATGCACGTATTCTGATTGGAACGCTTGAATTTTGTCAGATGGTAGATATCCACGCTGGAGGACCCCTCAAGGCCCTCTTGGTCCTCTTCCGCATCATCCACCTGGACGACTATCCTGGAGGCATCGACGCTTTCCACCGTGCCGCCCCTTGCCGCGGCCACGACGGCGCCGGAGTCCCTCGCCGCTACTGATTCCATACCTGTTCCCACCAGGGGAGCGCTGGTCTTGAGGAGCGGCACCGCCTGTCTCTGCATATTGGATCCCATCAGTGCCCGATTGGCGTCGTCATTTTCGAGGAACGGTATGAGGGAAGCCGCTACCGAAACCAGCTGTTTTGGCGATACGTCCATGAACTGAACCTCGTCCCGGGAGAGTATCGTAGGCTCGCCGCCCTTTCTGGCGGCCACCATCTCGTTGATAAACCTGTTCCGGCTATCCAGCGGTGCGTTGGCCTGGGCAATCACGTATGGGTCTTCATCAAGGGCCGAAAGGTAAACGATCTCGTCCTTTACCTTTCCAGCTTCCACTTTCCTGTAAGGGGTCTCTATGAAACCGAATTCATTGATCCTTGCATAGGTCGACAGTGAGGAGATCAACCCGATATTCGGGCCCTCCGGCGTCTCGATCGGGCAGATACGGCCGTAGTGGGTCGGGTGCACATCCCGAACCTCGAATCCCGCCCTTTCCCTCGTCAGTCCGCCCGGCCCAAGGGCTGAAAGCCGCCTCTTGTGGGTCACCTCGGACAGAGGATTGGTCTGATCCATGAACTGGGAGAGCTGGCTGCTGCCGAAAAACTCCTTAACTACCGCCGAGACCGGCTTCGCGTTGATCAGGTCGTGAGGCATGACCGATTCCATCTCCTGGATACTCATCCGCTCTTTAATGGCCCTCTCCATGCGGACCAGCCCGATGCGGAACTGGTTTTCCAGCAGTTCGCCGACGCTTCTGACACGCCGGTTGCCAAGGTGGTCGATGTCGTCCATCTGGGCTTCCTTGGCCCCGCTCCTGAGCCTCACCAGGTACTGCATAATTGCCAGTATGTCCTCTGGCATGAGGGTCCTGACCTCAAGGGGGGTATCCAGCCCAAGCTTCTTGTTCAGCTTGAGTCTGCCCACCTTGGAAAGATCGTATCTGTCCGGGTTGAAAAACAACCTGTCAAAGTGCGCCTTTGCCGTCTCGGGGGTAGGTGGATCACCGGGCCGGAGCTTCCGGTAGATCTCCAGCAGTGATTCCTCGCTGCCCTGCACCTTGTCAACTGCCAAAGTGTCTCTGAGGGAGGTCTCATACTTGAGATTATCGATGAAGATAACGTTAAGCTCGCTGATCCTGACCTCGTTGAGTTTTTCAAGAAGCTCTTCTGTGATCTGGTCATTGCACTCCGCCAGGATCTCACCCGAGGCAGTGTCCACTACCGCGGTTGCCAGGTATTTGTCCAACAGTTCTTCGCGGTCAATTTCCAGTTCCACGATCCCCGCCGCCTCGATCTTCTTGATCGTGGAGGCAAAAACCTTGCGACCCTCCCTGGTAATGACCTCCCCTGTCCTGGAATCCAGGATGTCCCTGGATGTCTTGGTGAACTGAAGAGTTTCCCTGTTATATGCCTTGTAGGTCTTCTCGCCTTCGAACCTTATCCTGTCTATCTCGTAGAACCGGCTGATTATCTCTTCAGGTTCGAACCCGATAGCCTTAAGAAGTATTGTTGCGTGGATCTTCCTTCTCCGATCGATCCGCACGTTGATAAGGCCCTTTGCGTCGTATTCAAAATCGAGCCAGGAACCCCTGTAGGGAATTACCCTGGCGGAATAGAGGGGGCGGCCGCCAAGCATGGATTTGGCCTTGTCCAGCTCAAAGAAAACACCGGGAGACCGGTGTAACTGGCTGACAATGACCCGCTCGGTGCCGTTTATGATGAAGGTGCCGTTTTCAGTCATCAGGGGGATCTCTCCCAGGTAGACCTCCTGTTCCTTGGCTTCCTTAACCCTCTTGCTCTTGGTCTCCTCGTCTATCTCCAGATGAACCAGCCGGATCTTTACATTCAGGGGTGCGGAAAAGGTCATGCCTCTATCCTGACACTCCTGTACGTCGAACTTGGGCTCTTTTATGTCGTACTCGACGTATTCCAGCAGGGTCGTACCCGAATAATCGCTTATGGGGAAGATCCCCCTGAAAACTGCGTGCAGTCCGATCTCTTCCCTGGTTTCGGCAGGAACGTTCATCTGAAGGAATTTTTCGTAAGATTTCTTCTGAACCTCTATGAGGTTCGGCATGCTTATTATCGTTGGCAGAACTGAGAAATCTT
This sequence comes from bacterium, assembly GCA_048061075.1. Taxonomy (GTDB): domain Bacteria; phylum BMS3Abin14; class BMS3Abin14; order BMS3Abin14; family BMS3Abin14; genus SZUA-178. The sequence goes on from JBGMRC010000028.1 coordinate 11,033, forward strand.
TACGAAGGGAGAATCTGGTCACCGCGGGCTTTGCCATCGTCTCACCTCACAATAGAATAACTGAATTTTCCTGAAAATCGGGAAGGGGGTCCGGTTTCGAACCTCCCTCCCGAAACTATTGATTTATATTACTGCTACTTGACCTCGACCTTAGCGCCTACTTCTTCCAGTTGTGTCTTGGCCTCATCCGCCTCTTCCCTGGACACGCCCTCTTTCACAGGGTTAGGGGCCCCGTCCACCAGGTCCTTGGCCTCCTTCAGACCCAGGCTCGTGAGGCTTCTGACAACTTTGATAACCTTGATCTTCTCGGAACCGACCTCGGCCAGCACCACGTCAAACTCTGTCTTTTCCTCCGCCGCTGCGGCTCCGGAATCCACTCCAGGCATCGCGGCAACCGCTACCGGGGCAGCAGCGCTGACTCCAAACTTCTCCTCGAGCTCCTTGACGAAATCGGCCATCTCGAGGACAGTCATATTCTCTATAAACTTGACTACATCGTTCTTGGTAATATCAGCCATCTCAGTGTTCCTCCTGTTATTTATCTTGGTAGGGTCGTAAAAAGTCCATCTATGGCTTTTTACTCCGCGGAAAGCGAAAAATGTC
>JBGMRC010000029.1:0-11527 GCA_048061075.1 bacterium
AGTAGTTTCACTCTATAGTTAGGTTCAGCGTATTGGACCTCTGGATAGGAAGTAAACTTCTCCACTGCTTCATTAACTTTCACATTGTCCGGCAGGATCACCAGATAAACGCCCGTTCTTCCAAGTGTCTTTAAAATTGTGGCTTCCTGCTCAGAGAGTATCCTGTTTATCTCGTCCCCGGAGATGTTCTCATGAAACTTCACCAGAATCTGACCGGGTACATATTCAGGCACGGGGGGCGTTCTGGAAAATGCCATCCCAACGGAAGTTGATATGAGCAGCATAAACAGCACTGCCATGAAAATATGGAAAGCTTTCTTGCTATAGGCTTTTAACATGATCTATTTCCGCAATTCTCCGTCACTCAACTAGTACGATCATTTTCGGATATTGTAACCTCTGGCAACTGCAAATCCAACAAGAGTAATCCCTGAGTGCTATATTATTACTGTACCTGCATGTCAGGTATTCGAAAGGAGGTCGATGCAATGCGGAAGTGGAAGTACTTAACATATCTATTAACAGGTGTAATATTGATAGCCGGGTGTGCAGGAGCCATCGGTAACGTATCGAAATCCGCCGATCCTTCTACATCATCAATAGTGATAGGGCGCCTGATAGGGACCCGCCATCCTCTACCCGGTTTTTTCGACATGAACGACACGGTGGGTATCAGCGAGATCGAGATCCTGGATTTTCAGATAGTGAGTGCGGACGGCCTGGTGGAAGGTTTCATTCGCCCTGACACCAAAAGTTACTTCGCCAAGGAAATTGCACCCGGAACCTACATCTTGAGAAGGCATCGGAAAGACAGACCGCGCTACCGGGGGGACAAGTATATAAACATCGTGACCTTTCGCGTTGAACCCGGTACGCTTGTGAACCTGGGAACCATACAGTTGATCCTTGAGGGGCCTCCGCAAGAGGACTATTACTCAGTAGGTACAAGTGCAAAGGGTGAATACATATACAGTTATCACTACGAGAGAATGAGTGGGGAAGAATCATACAATGCACCCCTGGCCAGGTTCACGAGGAAGCGCCCCGACGTTTACGATAGGTACCTTAATAGAATACAAGAAAACAGGGATGATATAACCTCTGAGTTCGACAGCTCCTTCTTTGTACTTATTGGTGGTACGGATGACAGGTGATTTTCGCCGGTGGAGCGACAGGATTCAGAAGCCAAAATTCAGGAGTCAGAAGGAGTTATCGCGAGAAATATAATGGTAAAGCGATCTTATTATCCATAAGATTGCCACGTCGCTCCGCATCAGGCGACGCTCCTCGCAATGACTGCCTCTTTACACTCGACTCTGATTTAGTATTTCGACTGGCATTCCGCCCGACGCCCTACGCACTTCGCCCTGTTCTTACACCTTCTCCCTCTTTCCTCCTCCCTGTTTTTCACACTCAGTGCCTTTGTGGTGAAAAACACCCTGAACTACAAAGAATACTTCGGATCACCAAGGGTGCCCCGGATCTTCACATTAACGGAGCCGTCCGGGCTCCTTTTTCCCCCCGCCAGCGAAAACAGCAGGCTCAGTTTATCAGCGGCCTTAAGGGAAGGTCTTATTTTCAGGATCATGTTCAGACGCGACCGGGCCAGGTTATCCGGGTCAAGCTGAATCGTGCCCCTGACGTTACCGACGATGTCCCCTTCAACCCCGTTTTCGCCGATTGTGACCACATTTTCCCTTATTGACCAGAATGCCTTCCCTTTATCGAACTCAAGATGGTCGATACCGAATATCTCCAGTGGCCCTCCGGAAAGCACAATCTTATCGAGACCTATATTTCCCTTACCCGAGATGTTCATTGACTCTTTGCCAACGATGGCAAGTTCACTGTTAAGGAGGATCCTGCCGGCCATCTCCACGGGAAGGTCATCAACCAGGAGTTTTGAGACGTCTATATCAGCGCCCTTGGCAGACATTTCCCATCTTCCATCGCCCATCCCTATCTTCAATGGGATCTTCCCCCATGCCCCGGCAAGCTCTATCTTCCATCGCTTCATACCCGAAAGCATGCTCAAGATAGAAGGCGATATTCTTGCCCTGCCGATCTCGAGATCATCTCCGTCAACCCTGACTCTGATGCCGTCGACCTTGATGGATTTCGGGGGTGAGAATCGTGCCGAATCGATGCTTGCCAGATCTCCGTAAGCATTCTTAAGACCGGCGTTTATCGCCCTCGTGATGCTCTCCCCTGGAAAAGTGATAATGAAAAAAATCCCGGCAAAAATCAGGAAGAGCAGAACGTAAGCGACTGGCCTGAAACGGGAGAATCTTTTCACTGGACATCCAGAGTGCTTGCCAGCAGTGTAACGTCCAGGAGCTGAGGATCATCAAAACGGGATTTCATTCTCAACCTCTTAATAACAACGAGATCTTTTGAGCCCTCTATTTTTTTCAGAAACTCGACAGTTCTATTCAGGTCCAGTTTCTCGAACCTGATCTCCACCGACGATTCTCTTATCTTCTGATCAAGCTGGCTGTTCATGGGTTTCATGGATGCGATACGGTCCTGTATGCCAAGCTCCCTGGCTTCCCTTTCGAGCATCCCCAGGATAGAGAAGCTTCCGGCGCGGTTTTTCATATTGGTTTCCAAGCCGGAAATACTGTTTTCCAGATCCCGGAATTGCGCCGCCAGTTCCCGAAAGGCGACCAGTTCCACTTTTTTTCTCTGGGCCATACTATTAAATCTTGTCTTCTGCTCCCAGACAGGAACGATGACCAGGCTGTAGATTAGTGCGATAATAAAGAACGGAATGACTATTATCAATGCCGCTTTCTCCCGGACAGTCAGCCTTTGAAGGAATTCAAACATGCTACTTCACCTCCATTTGCATCCTGAATGACACTTTGGAGGCATCAGCCCCGACCCTGGCGTTCTGAACTTTAACGTCCCCGAACCGTGAGGATCCTTCCATGGCGACCTTAATTTTCTCCACCGCATCAAAGGACGGAACCGTACCCTGTATTCGGAGACGCCTGGAATCAATGGAGAGTTCGTTTATTTTCAGGGCCAGCCCTTCAGGAACGATGCGGCTGAGCTCTCCCAACACGGCAAGGGTACCGGCTCCTGACCCTGAGTAGGCGATCAGGTCATCGGATCTCCGTTCGAGCCGGGCAAATTTCTCCTGAAGCTGAGGCATTTCGCTCACAACCCTTGTGCCAGGGAACAGTTCAGTGAATTCTGACCTCAGGGACTGTGAATATTTATCGTAGCGGGACTTCGCCGATGAGTAACCTATGACAAGATTCCCAATTCCCAGGAGTACGATCAGGCTGAAAAGCGCTGCAGTCCTGATGACAGGGGTTCTCAGTTCCCCCATCCTGCCTGCAGGCCTGAAGGGTCCCTGGCACAGATCGAAGGGAGGGGCCTCCCTTCGGCCTATACCCCTGAGGGCAAGCCCCAGGGACGGTAGATATCTTCCCGGATCATTAATCGCTTCCGATTCACTGCCCGTGAAGATCTCCCAGTCCCCGGGTGTTCTGATCCCGGTTATCTTCTCCCTCGAAAGGGAAGCTATTATCGGTTCGTTCAGATCGCCACATGCAAGAAGGACTTCATCTTCGGCTTCAACCATTCCCACGATCTCACCGGTGATCATCATAACATCATCGATGCTGCTGCCCGTATATCTCTTCTTCCTGAGGGTAGCCGGACGGCCAGATGAAATGCCGACGATCATAATACCATCCCTACCGCAGTATACTGCGACACCGTTATTTATACCGCCATATATGGATGCTGAGGCGAATCCGACCAGGTCGGTCTGCAGGGCCAAAAGAGATGCGCCCTCAGGAAGGATGTTGAGAACTTCCTTTACGGTGTCTTGCCTGCAGGCGACGGCAATAGCTTGCATGCCGTCTTTCCCGGATTCAGAGACAACGTAATCGGCCAGGGTCTCATCTATCGAAATGGGGATCTCGCCTTCCAGTTCTGAACCCAGAACCTGCAACACTTTTCTGCGGCTGTGGAAAGGAAGGGAAAGTGACTTCTGATAGGTAAGAAATGCCGGTATACCTATGACCACGTTCGCAAAGGAATAGCCGGCCTCAGAGGCTTCATGGACTGCCTCTTTCCAGCTCCTGACAGGATCATCTGATTTTCCCTGGAAGCCTGCAGCCCTGGCCAGAGCCACACCTTTCAGGTTTGCTTCCAGCTCAACCACTCTCAGGCTGCCGTCTTCGGCCAGATCAATACCTGTCGCTGTCTTTGTAAACATAGCCCACCGTGAGGTTATCAAAAGCCCCTGTAGTAAACAAGTTTTACCGTTTGGCCTGTACGCTTCAGGATCCCGTAGGCTCTTGAAGAAGCCCTCTCTGTCTCCCCAACCACGTCAACGGAGAAGTGGCTGCTTGCCACATCTATCAGGGGCTGGATCTGATTGTAGAAAAACTGGTCGATGCCCGGCACAGCCTCCTTCAGGCCCGACGTACTCTTGAAGGGAGCCTCGAACCTGGCATCGACTATCTCCTGGGCAACATCCCTGTCGATGACATACTCCGAACCTTCCGGCGTAAGGGACATTAACACTTCTACAGATGCGGTATTGATATTTATTCGGCCTTCTGGGTCACCGTAGATTGTAATATAGTTTGCCAGAGCGGGGACCTCACCCTCTCCCCTGAAAAGAAAAGCATTCCCTATCCCCTTTACCAGACCTATCTCTCCGATGGTATTGATTTTTCTGTTGGGACACGAGTAGGGGTTTGCCAGGGATGTGTAGTATTCGTCTTCGGCGCCATCAGGCCTTTTGATCCCGTCAGGATCGATCCAGTCTATCAGGCCGTCCACTATTTCATCAGATCGCTGGGCTGGAAGACCCAGAGAGTAAAGGAGCGTCCAGAGGCGGTCTGCTACGGCATCGTCCGGCGTGCCGTCCTGCTTTACGAGCCTGTTTATATCCAGCTTACCCTCCTCATCCTGCAATTTTGCCGTTACCCATCCCAGGTTACTTACCGGCACGGCTCCCATTTTGTTCGCCGCCGCCCAGTCATCACTAAAAGAGTCATACGAAACTTCATCCTCCTCCAGGGCTTTTAGCCCCAACGACAAGCCGGACCGTGCAAGGTAGTAAGTCTGTAGTTCGTCGGCGGAACTCACTGCGATATCCTCAAAGAGATTGACACCTGCCCTTGTGTCCATCACTACTACGGTCATCAGCAGTACCGCGACGAGGACCATAAGGAGAGCAACACCGCTTTCTTCGTGACGGATCCTCCAATTCATTTCAGTCCCCCCAACAGTGCGTCGGAGTACTCCGACACGCTGCCAGAAGCCTGGTCAGGTTCTCCGACAGGCTTCCAGGCGGGTTCAGACCAATCCCTATTCAGGCAGGAACGCGATAACACTGTAGGACCTTTCCCTGCTCCCCTCGGACCAGTCTATCGACAGCCTTACTTCTGAAACTCCCGGATACTGTGATACGGCTACCGTTCTCGTCCACGAAAAGATATCTTCCTGTCCCTCCGTCGCGCCTGCGCTGGTTACTTCCTCACCTCTGGAAAACACCTCGTCCATTTTCTCCTGGGCCAAAAGGGTGGCTTCCATGAGCCGGGAAGCATGCAGGGTCCTGTCGATGTTCAGGGCATCCGTCTGAAGAAGTATTACCATTCCCAGAGCGAGGACAGACAGGGCCGCAAGAACCTCAAGAAGAGTAAAACCTCTCTGGCCGTTACTCAATACTGAATTCCTCATAACCTTCCTTTACAAGAACCTCCCCGCTCACCATATGAGGCATGATAGACCGGACTCTTCCTTTCTTATCCTCAAGATGTATGATCGCAGGTTCAATTATACCCCTTGGTGAGATGTGTATGCCCCCACTGCCTTTAACCACCTTCCCCTCTCCGGAAGTCAGCAGGTCCACTATTTTTATTTCCTCCGGGAAGTTCACCGGCTTTACCATTTCGTCTTCGATATACAACTCCTCCGGACCCAGGTATGAGGCCCGGAGGGCAGCTTCATCGATATCAACGTCAACCCTGTAATATCGTCTGAGGGTCACCGCCCTGCTTCTTACCAGCTGAACCATCATTCCCGCCTTGCGTGTACTGCGCTGGATCTGCATACCGGCAAAATCAGGCATTCTCGGAATAACTATCCCCACGGTGAGGGCGATAATAATCATTGTCAGGACAAGCTCCAGGAGGGTGAAACCGTCATCTTCCAGAAACCTGCCTGATGGACTTTTCATTCAAGGTTCCAGGATTCTATGTCCTCGTCCTTGCCTTCTCCCCCCTCGACACCGTCCGAACCGTAGGACACGATATCGTAGTCCCCGTAAAGTCCGGGAGAAAGGTACACGAATTCCCGCCCCCAGGGATCCTTGGGAAGTTTTTTCTCAAGATAGCCGCCTTCCCGGTATTTGGCAGGGATCGGCTCTATCGCAGGCTCAGTTACCAGAGCCTCAAGACCCTGTTCGGTTGTGGGGTAAAACCCGTTGTCAAGGTAAAATGTCTTCAGTGCCGTTTCCAGGTTGGTGATGGTTATCTCCCCCTTCAGGCGCCTGGCCTTTTCCGGTTCACCTAAAAAACGCGGGGCGACAATAGTGATGAGAGTCGCGAGTATGATCATGACAACCATTAATTCAATTAAGGTAAATCCGCGCTGGTCTCTGTTCCGATACTCCTCCATAAACCGATCTCCCCTTGTATTGCTTGAACACGCTATGAGTCTGATGGATTGGTCCCACGACCCATGACCCAGGACCCATGTTTCGATCAATTACTTAAGATTCATATTAAACCGTCAATTTTAAATATTCCGATCATTTTTATCAGAACCTGAGCACAGAATATATGTGTTTCTTCCTGATTCTTTAATTAGATTTCTACATGTGTCGTTAGAGTAAAGCAGTTCACCTGGGTCCTGGGGCATGGGTCCTGGGACTGTATTTAACCCGTCCTGACCAGTTGATTCAACTCGAATATGGGAAGGAGTACAGCCAGGACGACGAAGAGCACAACCACCGCCATGACCAGTATCAGCAGGGGCTCTAAGACCGCCGTCATGGCCTGGATCGAGGTGGATACCTCTTCCTCATAGGATTCAGCCACACTGCCCAGCATGGCCGGCAGTTCACCACTGTGCTCTCCGACCCCAACCACTCGAGTGACCAGGGGTGGAAATGCACCGCTGGCGCGCAGTGAATCAGCAAGGGATCCTCCCCTGGAGATGGAATCGGAGGCATCCTGTATGGCAGAAGACAAAACCCTGTTCCCCATGACCTCTCCTACGATCTCCAGGGCCTTCAACATAGGCACCCCGCTTGTAAGGAGGGCCCCCAGAATATGGCAAAATCTGACGGTGGCAACTTTCAGCAGGATCCGTCCGAAGATCGGGAGCCTCAGCTTGAAGGAATCAAGGGGCTGGCCGAACCTCTCGCTTACAGATGCCCTTCTGTAGATGAAAAGGAGCAAGGCTGCGAATACCAGAAAGAGCATCCAGTAGCTTGAAGCGATCTCGCTCAACACAAGGAGCACGCGGGTTAGCACAGGCAGGGTCCTGCCGAAATCTGCAAAGATGGACACAACCTGGGGAACGACATAGGCAAACAGGAAGAGCAGAAATACGAAACCGAGAACGGTCATTATTACAGGATAGGCCATCGCGGCAATGACTCTGTTGCGCAACCTCGTTTCGCGCTCCAGGGTCTCGGCCAGGCGAACCATTATCGCATCCAGAAAGCCGCCCGTTTCTCCCGCCCTCACCATCTGAATGAACAGGGGCTCAAATACGCTCGGGTGCTCTGATAGCGCTTCGAAAAACGGAGCTCCCTCATTCACACGATTTCTGACTGAGCTCAAGACCTTCCTGACGGAAGGCTTTTCCATCTGTTCGATGAGAGCTTCCAGTGACTGCACCAGTGGAAGACCTGCTTTAAGAAGTGTAGACAGCTGTCGAGTGGCGGATGCCAGGTCTGACCTGGTTACCCTGCCCGGCAGGGAGATATCCCGGACAGATGATGGCTTTTCCCGAGCAGAGGCTTGTTCCATCGATACCACGAAAAGCCCGTCTTTTTTGAGTCTCTCCCGGGCGCCCTGGAGATTCCCCGCATCTATCAGGCCCGAACGTTTCTTCCCTTTACCGTCAAGGGCATGATATTCAAATAGAGGCATTTTCGGACTCTTCCTGAGTTACCCTGAGAATCTCCTGAACGGTGACTTTTCCCTCAAGAACCTTCACAGCCCCGTCCTCACGCAGGGTTCTCATCCCCTCTTTAAGGGCAGTTTTCTTGATGGAGCCGCTGTCAGGGTTTTTCAGGATTTGGGCTTTTATCGAATCAGACACTCTCAGGAGCTCATATATACCTGTCCTGCCCAGATATCCGGTGTTCATGCAGGATGGGCAGCCGGCCCCTTTCCATATCGCCTCGGGCGATATAGCCTCCTTGTCTACACCCAGCTCTTCCAGCTCTTCGGGCAGGGGTATGTAGTGCTCACGGCAATCGGGACAGATTTTTCTCACAAGCCGCTGGGCAAGTATGGCACTGACAGACGATGCCACCAGGAAAGGTTCGATACCCATGTCGATGAGCCTTGTTACCGCACCCGCTGCGTCGTTTGTGTGGAGAGTGGAAAACACCAGGTGCCCTGTAAGGGAAGCCTGTATGGCTATTTCAGCGGTTTCCAGGTCGCGGATCTCCCCTACCATTATCACATTAGGATCCTGTCTGAGTATGGATCTAAGACCATTGGCGAAGGTCAGATCGATCTTGGGATTCACCTGGATCTGACTTATTCCCTTCAGCTGATATTCAACCGGATCTTCTATCGTGATGATGTTTTTGTCAGCGGAGTTGATCCTGGAAAGAGCCGCGTATAGCGTTGTCGTCTTGCCGCTTCCGGTGGGACCTGTTACCAGGACAATACCGTGGCTTGTGCTGGTCAGACGCTCCGTAGCGCGGAGATGATCCGGCGCCATGCCTATCTCCTCCAGCCCGAGGAGGACCTGACTCCTGTCAAGGAGCCTTAAAACGACCCTCTCTCCGAAACTGGTGGGCACTACAGAAACCCTGATGTCGATATCCTTTCCGGCGATCTTGATACGGACCCTCCCATCCTGGGGCAGGCGTTTCTCCGCGATATCGAGGTCAGCCATTACCTTGATCCTGGAAATTATGGGAGAGTGGAATCTTTTCTGAAGAGAGTGAATACTGTAGAGAACACCATCGACCCTGTATCTGATAGACAGGTCTTCCTCAAAGGGCTCAACGTGTATATCGCTTGCCCTTTCCTTGACAGCTTCATATAAAACTGTATTGACAAAATTAATTATCGGGGCTTCACCAGATGCATCGAGGAGGTCCTGAGGTTCTTCAAGATCTCCAGCAAATATGGAGATCTCCCCGTTCTCCAGGCTTTCGATTGCTTCCTCCGCTGATTCGGAGGATCGCTCATAGGTGAGGTTAATAGCTTCCGAAATAGTCTTTTTTCTGGCCAGAACCGGTTTCACAGGTGATGAGATGAAGGTACTCACATTCTCCAGGACTTCATCGTCCCTGTTGTTCACTGCAATAAGGACATCTCCCGATTCAGGATCCTTGAAGGGATAGAGGTTGTGGCGTCTGGCAAACTGAATGGGAAGAGCCAGGACGAGCTCTGTTTCCTCACCGTTGACCGGCAGCGCCTCGTAAAAGGGGATCCCCTCCAGCTCACTGATTATCTGGAGCAGAACGTGTTCATCCAGGAAGCGAAGTTGAACTATCACCTCTGCCAGAGTTCTTCCCCGTCTCACCATTTGGTGCTTCGCGTCCTCGATCTGCTGTGCTGTGAGGAGACCTCTTCGGGTGAGGGTCTCCTCCAGACGACCTGATAAGGGCTGGCGCTTCACCTGTCGTCCTCCCCCTCAGCAACACCCTGCTCCTTGTCTTCAGGCGGCTTGACGTCATCGTACAGCCCCATGGCATCGAGCTGGTCCTCATCTAATACTCCAGTCTTTTCCGCGCTGTCCCGTGTGGCCTCTTTCATCTGCTGCGGATTGGAGATAATGCGGGGCGTGAGGAAGATCAGGAGGTTCGTTTTCTCGGACCGGGTGGTTTCAGACCTGAATAGCGCGCCTAAAAGAGGCAGACTGCCCAGTAACGGGACCCTGTTCACTGTCTTGATCTTATCGTCCCGGATCATGCCACCGATCACGACAGTGTATCCGTTCTTCACAACCACAGTTGTATCGGCTTTTCTTTTGAGGGTGGTGGGAGCAAGCTCCTGTGTTCCCAGGGTTTCGGCAACCAGTGCCTCGAGCTGGCTGAATATCTGGAGTTTGACGAATCCGTTTGAATTTATCTGGGGAGTGATCCTCAGTGTAAGCCCCACATCCCTGTAATCGAACGTGAAGATGGGCTGATTATTGGCATCGAATTTCTGGCTGGTCTGGAAGGGAACGGTTTGACCCACGACTATCTCGGCCTCTTTGTTGTCAGAAGTAACGATAGTGGGTGTGGAAAGGATGTTAACCTCGGTATCAGTTTTCAATGCCCTGATGAGGGCTCCGAGGTTGGGAAATTCCAGATCGCCGAAGGTTATCGTCTCGCCGATGGCACCTACTACCAGACCGCTGGGCAGTGTCGGGAAGGAAACAGACAGGTTGTCGAAGCCTCCGAACCCCGAACCGGCAAAACCCGCCACACTACCGTCGAAATCATCCGCGACGCGCCACTCGACTCCCAGTTCCAGGGTCTTTCTGAAAGTAACCTCAGCGATCAGCACCTCCACGAGAACCTGCTCTCTGGGGATGTCCAGTTTTTCAATCACGGCTTTGATAGTCGCGAACTCCTCCGGTGTGGCTGTAATAACCAGAGCATTGGTGGATGTATCCGCTATGATGGAGATCTCGGATCTCTTTACGTTAGTCCTTGGGAGTGGCGGTTGTTGAGGCTTGCCGGGCCCGGCCTGTCCAGGTTCTATGGGGATACCCGACAGGACTTTTGCCATCTCATCCGCATCGGCATTCTGAAGGTAATATACGTGGATCTTACCGGACCCAGACGGTGCCGCGACATCCAGTTTGCCCACAAGGTCCCTTATTTTTGCAAGGCTCTGGATATCACCGATGGCAATGATCGAGTTCGTCCGTTCATCGGCTATTATCCTCCCTGCCGCCCTTTGCAGGGCTGGCGAAGCAGGTTGACCTCGTGTGGGACGGCGAGGGGCAGCCGCCGGTCCTGACTGGATCTCAAGGATCTGTGTAACCTTTCCGGCAAGTTCCGTTACCGGAGCATACTTCACCGGCATGATCTCCACTTCCTCCCTGGCACCGGAGATATCTACCATAGAAATAATTCGCCCGAGACGGGAAAGCATGGATTCCGTTGTCGTGATAATAAGCAGATTGGTGGGTCCGTAGGCGATAACGCTGTCAGTCTTGGGCAGGAGGGGCTGAAGAAGGTTTCTCAGCTCCTCGGCGTTAGTGTATTCTACAGGTATAATCTGTGTAACATAGCGGTCGGTCTTCCGAACCCCCTTGGCGGGCCCTACCTTCATATCAAGCCCCTGGCTTCCCATATTAGCCGCTG
>JBGMRC010000030.1:0-11427 GCA_048061075.1 bacterium
CTGTGGAACCTTGACCCTGCCTTCAGATTCATCAAACTTACCTGGATTTATCGAATTTATTCTGATAGCGCTTATGCTGCTCTTTGCGAGAAGGATCTATAGCTTAAGGAGCGCCAGAACTTAGAAGTATCAATATATACAAGGCCGGGGTTTTGGTGAATCACGAAGCGAAGCTCAAAGGGGGTTGCGCAGCCGAGTGATTACACCCAAAAGCCCGGCCTGATGAATACTTATTCTGAAATCCCACCAACTAATTGGGAAATGAGCCAGTTTTTATAATAAATTACATGGAACCTGGAACTCGTTAATTACCCCTTAACCACACACAGCGGTCTCATCCTCGCCACTTTCGCGGCGATCCCCGCCTTATCCACTACATCAACTACCTGGGAGACGTCCTTGTAAGCCTCCGGCATCTCCTCTGCCAGGGAGAGCTTGCCTGCGGCCCGGACATAGATCCCGTTATCCTCCAGTTCCCTGTTGATTGACCGTCCCTTGGCAGCCCTGATGGCGGCTTTTCTGGAAAGGACTCTCCCGGCGCCGTGACAGCTGCTGCCGAAAGTCTCTTCCATGCCAGCCTCAGTTCCCCTCAAAAGGTATGAGCTGGTTCCCATGTCGCCGGGAATGATCACCGGCTGTCCGTAATTAAGATAGGCGGAGGGGATCTCGGGATGGCCAGGGGGGAATGCCCTTGTGGCGCCCTTCCTGTGAATCGCGAGATTTTTCTCCTTACCGTCGACGATATGCTTTTCCACTTTAACGATATTGTGCGCCACATCATAAATCAGTCTGAAACGCAGATCGGCGGGGCCGATACCGAAAAAATCCATCATTGCCTCGGAAACCCAGTGCATGAGGCACTGCCTGTTTGCCCATGCGTAATTTGCGGCGCACTTCATGGCCATCCAGTAATCCTGTCCCTCTGGTGAATTAAAGGGGGCGCAGGCCAGCTGCCTGTCGGGCAGGTCGATGGAATACTTCCTGACGGCCTTGTTCATCACCTCCAGATAGTCGGTACAGACCTGGTGACCGAAACCGCGGGAGCCGGAGTGGATCATAACTACGATCTGACCAGGATGAATGCCATATGCGCCGGCAGCTTCGGAGTCGAATATCTCATCCACATACTGTACTTCCACAAAGTGGTTCCCTGAGCCTAAAGTGCCCTGCTGCGGAGCCCCTCTCTGCATGGCCTTCTTGCTCACCGCTTCAGGATCTGCGTCTTTCATGCAGCCCCCCTCCTCAGTGTGCTCGAGATCCGTCGGGCTGCCCATTCCCCTTTCAACAGCCCACCGGGCTCCCTTTGTGAGCACCTCCTTCAGCTCTTTTGCCGACAGTCGTATTGAGCTTTTCGACCCCACTCCGGAAGGCACATTGGAAAAGAGGGAGTCCACCAGGCCCTTTAAAGTGCCCCGTTTTTCAAGATCCTCCCTTGAAAGGCCCGTGGCTACCAGTCTCACCCCGCAGTTGATGTCATAGCCGGTTCCGCCGGGCGATATGATCCCATCGCCTTCGATATCCGTTGCGACAACCCCACCGATGGGAAGACCGTATCCGAAGTGCATATCCGGCATGGCTATTGAGGCCACGACAATGCCAGGCAATGTGGCTCCGTTGGCCACCTGAAAGGAGCTCTTGTCCCGCCTTATATCCTTCATAAGCTGGTTGTCGGCATAGATAATACCGGGAACCCGCATTCCGGGAATGGTGCCTTTGGGTATCTCCCATTTATAGTCATCTATTTTCCTGATTTCGATCTCTTTCATGCTCTACCTCCGGCTTTTTGACGTTCGACGAGACACGCCGTCGGTATCGAGTTTCTAGTTTCTGGTTTCTGGTTTCTAGTAAAGTTATCGCGAAGAATGAAATGACGAAGCGATCTTGTTATCCATAAGATTGCCGCGTAATTTCGCAATAAGCGATATTCCTCGCAATGACTGACATATACACGTTGGACGTTGGGCATTGACATAACCAAACCCTCTTTCCTCTTTCCTTTTTCCTCCTCCCTATTACTTAAACATCAAAAATAACCTCCACCTCATACCCGTCAGGACCTTTTTCAATTACAAGCCCGTGATAGGTGGCTGCTTTGACCTCGATATTCGGGCTGTGGCGGGTTGAATCGTAGATGTCGCCCTTTATCACAGCAGTCAACGCCAGATCTTCCAGGACGAGGGACTCTACGGTCTTCGGGAGGAAAGATTCGGTTTCCTCCAGGAAGATGATCTCGTTCAGGTAATTTATCAGGAGGCTGTCAAGATCAGGCGCCTGAACGGATATAGTTCTTGAATCAGAGCCGGTAAGTGTATTCAGGTCCGAGATGAGGGAGAACAGACCCTCTGATGTGAAAAGTATGGCTTCGGAAAGAGTTGAACCCCACGCCCCGATACCTACATCAGCGGTAACGCCCTCAAGCTCCCTGTATCCTCCCGCCATATCATTTTTCTCACTTTGCCGGAACCCTGGATAACCCAATGCAAATCAGGCCGGGGTTTTGGTGAATCACGAAGCGAAGCTCAAGGGGGTTGCGGAGGCGAGTGATTACACCCAAAAGCCCGGCCTTCAGAGTACATATACCGATATTCCACCATCTAAATTGGAGTTAGGCCAGCAATTTCACCTGGTGACGTTTTCCGGCAGGCTCCTGGTGGGCGAAGCCCTCAGTCTTTTTTTACATCAGTAATCGTGTTTTTTTCATCTACGTAAACCAGAGCCGGTTTGTGTGAGAGCACATCCTTGGATTTAACCTGTACATAACAGGCAACTATTATCAGGTCCCCCTCATTCGCCTTGTGGGCGGCAGCGCCGTTAATTCCGATAATACCCGAACCGCGCTCTCCCACGATCGTGTAGGTTTCGAACCTTTCACCATTGGTGATGTTGTATATCTGTACCTGCGCGAAGGGAGGGATCCTTGCCGCGTCCATCAGGTCCTTGTCAATTGTAATTGACCCTTCGTAATCCAAATGGGTCGCCGTTACAGTTGCACGGTGTATTTTGCCTGCCAGCATCGTGTATCTCATCTTCTCCGGTTCCTCCATGTCCTGAAAAACATTTGATCAGGCATCCTCACCGATCAATGCGTTATCTATCAACCTTGCCTGGCCTACGTTAACCGCAAGGGCCAGCAGGGCCCGGCCGTCTATCCTGTCTATGTGCGTCAATTCTTCCGGATCTACAACTTCCACATAGTCGATCCTGGTGTGGGACTCGGATTCGATGATCTCCCTGACACCAGTCTCTATTTCCTTCACTTCAGTAATGCCCTCCCTGACCATCCTGTCTGCTGCCGCGAGAGACCCGTAGAGAGAGAGGGCGCTCCTGCGTTCCTCATCGGAGAGGTATGTATTTCTGCTGCTCATGGCAAGCCCATCCGGCTCGCGAACCGTTGGCAGGCCGACCACCTCGAGATCCATATTCAGATCCTCGGCCATTCGGGATATCACCCTGTACTGCTGGTAATCCTTCAGCCCGAAATAAACTCGGTGCGGTTTCACTATCCCAAACAGCTTCGCGACGATCGTAGTGACTCCCTGAAAATGGGTAGGCCTCGACTTTCCGCACAGAACCTGTGTGAGACCGAAGACATCCACGGTTGTCCTAAAGTTTTTGGGGTACATTTCCGCCCCTGAGGGGGAAAAAAGGATGTCAGTTCCAACTTCGCTGCACAGATCAGAATCCCTCTCCATGTCTCTGGGATAATCCTCGAAATCCTCCTCTGGCCCGAACTGGGTTGGATTGACGAAAATACTCACAACCAACGTGTTGTTTTCTTCCCTTGCCTTTCGCATCAGGCTCAGGTGACCTTCGTGGAGGAAGCCCATCGTTGGAACGAACCCGATGGTATCGCCCTTTTCACGCAGGCTATCTGCTTGTTCCTGCATTTGCTTTATGCTCTTAACTGTTTTCATTGCTGGGTTTCATGCGTCGGCAATTCTTTTTTATTCCAAGTTGTTTCGTTACATGGAACGTGGAACTTGGAACTTGGAACTCGCACTTAATCATACGAATATTCTTTCGTTGGGAATTTACCGTTCTTGACCTCTTTGATGAAATCACCCATGGCCCTTTCCATCTCTGTGCCGAACTGGGCGTACTGTTTTACGAATTTGGGAACGAACTTGTCATAAAGTCCCAGCATGTCGTTGAGGACAAGGACCTGGCCGTCGCAGTGGGGCCCCGCTCCGATACCTATTGTTACTATGGACAGCTCTTCGGTGATTCGTGCAGCCGCGTCAGAGGGAATTCCCTCAAGGACTATTGAGTATGCACCTGAATCCTGGACGGCATGGGCGTCATCCAGGAGCTTTCTCAATCCTTCATCACCGCGGCCCTGTACCCTGTATCCTCCCATCTGGTGGACGGACTGGGGGGTCAGACCCACATGTCCCATGACAGGGATGCCGCGCCGAACCAGGAACTCGATGGTTTCGGCCATGTGGACGCCACCTTCGATCTTCACGCTCTGGGCATCCGCCTCCTTGAGGAACCGTGCCGCGTTTTTAATTGCCTGGACCGGACCGGGCTGATAGGACCCAAAAGGCATATCAGCCGCCAGAAGGGCCCGGCTGCAGCCGCGGCGGGCAGCTCGGGTGTGATGAAGCATTTCCTCCATGGTGACTGGGACAGTGCTGTCATAGCCCAGTACGACCTGTGCCAGAGAGTCACCCACAAGTAGGATCTCTGCTCCGCTCCTGTCTCCGTAAAGGGCAGTTGGATAGTCATAGGCGGTCAACATCACCACCTTTTCCTTGCCCTTCATACCCAGAATGGTCCTGATCGTTACTTTGTCACCCATAAAAAAAACCTCCCGCACAGGAACGGGAGGTGTACTCACCCTTGAGATGGTCAAGTATTCCCCGTCCCGGTCCGCCTCAGGCGGATCCAAGCGGTATGTAGAACTGAACCCCTTTTTTCATCCTCTGGATCTCCCGGACAAGGTCCTGGAAGTCCTCGGGATTCCTGACAAAATCAACTTCAGCAGTGTTGATTATCAGAAGAGGGGTCTTATTATAACTGAAAAAGAAGCGATTGTAAGCCTCATTTATAGCTTCAATATATTCTCTGGAGATCTCCCTTTCATATCCCCGGCCTCTTAATTTGATCCTCTGCTGGAGAACCTCGGTGGGCGCCTGGAGATAGATCACAAGATCCGGCCTGGGTATCCGCTGATCCATGAGTTCATAGATCTGCTGATATAGAGCCAGCTCGTCATCATCGAGGTTTACCGACGCGAAGATCCTGTCCTTTGCAAAGAGGTAGTCACAGACTGTGCTCTGGTTGAAAAGATCCTGCTGCGACAGTTCCCTCTGTTGCTGATACCTGCTCAGCAGAAAGAACATCTGCGCCTGGAATGCGTACCTCTTCGGGTTCTGATAGAATCGGGGCAGAAACGGATTCTCGGTTACCCTTTCAAAGACAACCCTTGATCCGAAATTTTCCCCGATCAGCTCGACCAGGCTTGTTTTTCCGACGCCAATAGGTCCCTCAACGACAATGTATCTCTTGTCAGTCATCGCTGTAAAATGAAGTATAAAGTCTCTGGGAACATACGATCAAGTCATGATCTGCAACCCGGTTATTTTATTAAATGATCCCAGGTTTTTGATCCGCTGCTCTCCATGGGTTGATGACACCTCTTTAGCAAGTTCGTCCACAGTCATGGTCTCTCCCGGTATGACCAGCTCCGGTGTGAGATCAGCCATGGGTACGAGTACGAACAAACGCTTTTTCATGCCGGGATGAGGCAGAGTAAGCTCAGGTGATTCAATAACCTCTTCCCCGTAAAGTAATATGTCAATATCGATGATCCTGGGCTCACCACGCTCCGAACTGCCAATCCGCCCCATACTTTTTTCGATCTTTTTTGCTGCCGTTAACAGTTCCGCCGGGCTCAGAGTCGTTTGGGCCATGGCAACAGCATTGTAGTAATCCTGACCTCTGGCTTCGACGGGGCTCGTTTCATATATCCGGGAAACGCGGTTCAGGACCAATCCATCTATACTGCTGATCCTGCTGACAACTTCAGCAATATTTTCCTCGCGGGCTCCAAGGTTTGTTCCCAGGCCTAGATAGATTAACGTCCAGCACTCCACCTTACCAGGTTATCCGACTCATCCGGGTCAGGGCTTCGGTCAGACGCTCATCGTTGACTGTGAGAGAGATCCTGAAATATCCCTCGCCGGATTCACCGAAACCGTTACCGGGTGTCAATATCACTCCGGTCTCGGAAAGAACCCGGGACGCGAAATCGGCTGAGCTCACTCCTTCTGGTACGCCTGCCCAGAGGTAGAAGGTGGCCCTTGGTACGGAGAAGGCAAATCCCATCTTTTCCAGGAAATCACAGGCAAGGTCTCTCCTTTTCTGGTATATCTTCCTGAGGTCGGCCACCGGCTTCTGATCTGATCCCAGGGCCTCGATCCCGGCTTCCTGAATAGCCTGGAAAATTCCCGAATCTATATTTGCCTTGATGCTGCCGAGTCCCGCAATTACCTCCGGGTTGCCGCAAGCGAAACCGATCCTCCATCCCGTCATGTTGTATGTCTTGGAAAGGGAATGAAATTCTACGCCGATTTTCTTTGCGCCGGGAATTTCCAGAAAACTGTGTGGAGGTTCATTATCGTAGTAGATCTCGGTATATGCCGCGTCATGGCAGACGATTATCTCATTTTTGGCCGCGAACTCCACAACGCTCTGAAAAAAGTCGCTGTCTGCCGAAGCCGCAGTGGGATTGTTGGGATAATTTATGAACATCATCCTCGCGCGCTTGAGAATATCGTCTGGTATCGATTCCAGATCGGGAAGGAAATCGTTTTCCTTAAGAAGGGGCATGTTAACCGGCTCTCCGCCGGCGAATATTGTCCCGATCCGGTAAACCGGGTAGCCCGGGTCCGCACACAGGACAACCTCCCCGGGATTGATAAACGCCAGGGGAATATGGGCAATTCCCTCCTTGGAACCGATAAGTGAAACGATTTCCTTATCGGGATCCAGATCCACACCGAACCTGGAGCTGTACCAGTCAGCAACGGACTGGCGGAAGGCGGGCATGCCTTCGTAGGTCGGGTATTGATGATTAACTGTTATGTCAGAAGCCCTCTTCAGGCGCTCTATTATATGTGGTGGTGTTGGAAGATCCGGATCACCAACCCCCAGGCTGATAATGTCTACACCCTTTTCGGCTAGTTCGGCTTTTTTCCGGTCGATCTCGGCGAAAAGGTAAGGTGGCAGTACTTTCAATCTATCTGCACGTTCGATCTTCAACTTCTCCTCCTCAAAAAAACTTTGAACTTTTAACTTTCAACTTTGAACGTCTCTAAATACCAAGCACATCGAACATACTATATAGTCCCGGTTTTTTTCCGACAACCCACACAGCCGCCCTTACTGCGCCCTGTGCGAAATTGTCTCTGCTGTGTGCCCTGTGTGTCAGTTCCAGGCGCTCGCCGGATCCTGCCATAATAAGGGTGTGTTCACCTACTATATCACCGGCCCTGACGGTCTGGATCCCGATCTCTTCTGAAGATCGCTCTCCGATCATGCCGTGCCGGGAGTAAACAGCGTGCTGGGCAAGGTTTCTGTCAAGCGCTCCAGCCACCGATTCCGCCAGTCTTATGGCAGTTCCGCTGGGGGCATCCTTTTTCATGCGGTGGTGCGCCTCTACGATCTCCATGTCGTATCCGGCGCCGAGGGATACGGCTGCTGTTTCGGCGAGCTTGAACAGGACATTAACGCCTACGCTCATATTGGGTGAGATCACGGTAGGTGTCTGTTGGGCAAAAATGTGCATCGCTTCCTTTTCCTCTTCGGAGAACCCGGTGGTTCCCACTACCGCAGCGACGCCCTTATCTATGCAGGCCTCGAGGTTTCTCAGGGATACAGGCGGCGCCGTGAAGTCGATGAGGACATCGGCGGTTCCCAGCACGGACTGAAGGTCATCTGTGATGGTGATCCCACTATCGTCGGTCCCTGCCATAAAGCCGGGCTCCTTTCCAATGTCAGGATGACCTTCTCTTTCGATCGCCCCCACAAGTGTGATCTCCAGAAAGTCCTGAAGTGACCGGATAATGGCCTTTCCCATTCGTCCAGCCCCACCGGAAACCGCTACTCGGGTTATTTTTGGATTACTCATTTTTGTACTCATAAGTTTTCTGGATCGTTTCCAAATCAGTTGATCGGACTTTGGTATATTTTATTCATAAGGCCGGGTTTTTGGGTGTAATCACTCGGGGCTTTTGCCGGAACCCGGTTATTTAATCCAGTTCTATGCCAAAATCGACAAGTGCCTGCCTGACCTCTCTGGTTGCGCTTTCAGACAGGGGAACAAGGGGAAGCCTCAGTTCGTTTCGTATCTTTCCCATCATTGTAAGGGCCCCCTTGACCGGGATGGGATTGGTCTCCACGAACATGGCGTCAGAAAGAGGCAGCAGCCTGTAATGAAGGTCTCTTGCAGTGTCCATGTTTCCATCCAGAAATGCCCGCACCATTTCTGTCATCTCGGCCGGCGCGACATTTGATACTACAGAAATTACGCCCTTTCCTCCGATTCCCAGGAGTGAATAGACGATGGCGTCCTCGCCGGACAGGACTACGAAATCATCCGGGACCAGCTTCAGAGTATAGCTCGCCTGCTTCAGATCGCCTGTTGCATCCTTGAGACCCACAATGTTTGGAATCTGAGCCAATCTGGCAACAGTTTCCGGCAGCATATTGATCCCGGTCCTCCCGGGGACATTGTACAGAATGATCGGGATATCTACCTTTTCAGCTACATGCGAGTAGTGCTGAAAAAGCCCCTCCTGTGTGGGTTTGTTGTAGTAGGGGGTGATCATCAAACAGCCGTCTGCGCCGATCTCCTTTATACCTTCAGTCAGCATGACAGCCTCGGAAGTGGAGTTCGAACCGGATCCCGCCACAACCTGCACGCGGCCGGCCACCTGATCCACTGCGATCCTTACGACCTCCAGATGCTCCTCATGGCTGAGGGTGGAAGCCTCCCCTGTTGTACCGCAGGGAACCACGGCGTTTATTCCCTGGTCTATCTGAAAATCGATGTGTCTGCGAAATGCATCCTCATCTATCTTGCTGCCGGCAAAAGGAGTTACCAGCGCAGTCATGGCTCCTGTAAACATGTTACCCTCCCTGGATAGTTTCACTGGTGAGCTGTCCCTCATATACCAGAAGAGCCGCACCCTCCATGAAGACATCTTCCCCCATGGGGTCAGCAGAATCTATGAAAACTTTGAGCTGTTCTTCGCTTCTTGTTATTATAGTAACAGGAGGTTTTACCAAACCTCGTAACGTACAGATAATAGCTGCAGCTACAGCGCCGGTGCCGCAAGCCAGTGTCTCTGCCTCCACACCCCTTTCATAAGTCCTCATACGGATCGTCTCATTGCCAACTACCTCAGCGAAGTTAACGTTTGTACCAGCGGGCGAGAATTGAAGGTGGGTTCGGATCTCTCCGCCCAGTTCCTGAACCGGAACATTGTCGAGCCCTCCATCAGGTGTGATTATTACAACGTGGGGAACACCCGTATTAACGTAGCCGACAGTTATCTCAGTCCCATCGCTCAATTCCAGTTTCACGGTTTCCTTAAGGTCTGATGGCGGTGTCATCTGTACCTTGATCATTGAATCGTTCACTTCGGCGCTAATGGGACCGGCCAGGGTCCTGAAAGTCATGGAAGTTGGGGCGATCCCTTTCATGATAGCGAATCTGGCTGCGCAGCGGGAACCGTTCCCGCACATCTCGGCTTCGCTTCCATCGGAGTTGAAGAACCTCCAGGAAAAATCCAACTCAATATCATTCTGGATCAGGATCACACCGTCTGCCCCAACTGATCTGCTCCTGCGGCAGACATCCACAGTAAATTCCACCATCTCATCATCACCAATGAGTCCATCCCTGTTGTCAATGAGGATAAAATCATTACCTGTGCCGCTCATCTTGGTGAATGGTAATGGAAACTCAGCCATTGAAAAACCTCTCTCCCTCAACAAGGTCATCAAAAGTCTCGCGGTTCCTTACGACTTCAAACCGCTCATCCCTGACCATGACTTCAGCAACCCTGGGCCTGGAATTATACTGAGAGGACATGGAAAATCCATAAGCGCCCGAACTCATAACTGCCAGCAGTTCTCCCTCTTCCACTGCAGACATCCTGTGATCCCTGGCCAGATAATCGGTGGATTCACACACCGGCCCAACCACATCAGCGACAATTTCCTCCCTTTCTGTCCGGAAAACGGGCTGTACCTCCTGGTAGGCATTGTAAAGACTCGGTCTTATAAGATCGTTCATGGCCGCGTCCACAATGATGAAATTCTTTTCAGCAGTATTCTTGTTGTAAAGGACTCTCGTTACCAGAATACCGGCGTTTCCCACGATCACTCTGCCAGGTTCAAAGATGAGGGTTTTATCTGTCTTGCCCGCCGCGTTGAGGATCGTATCCGCGTAATCAGAGGGAAGGGGAGGGGCTTCTTCTCCGTAGACGATCCCGAGGCCGCCACCTACGTCTATATATGTAATTTCTATTCCCTCCCGGTCAAGCAGGGAAACAAGCTCCATCAGTTTTGTGACTGCTTCCCCGAAGGGAGCTGAGGATGTCAGTTGGGAACCTATGTGACAGTCGGCTCCTACCACATGTATATGATCCATCTTTGCTGCCTGCCGGTAGATGGACAGAGCTTCAGTCACAGGTATCCCGAACTTGTGCTTCTTCATACCCGTGGAAATATAAGGGTGGGTTTTGGGATCCACATCTGGATTTACCCGCAGGGCCACCGGAGCGGTGCAGCCCATACTCTTCGCTATAGTCGACAGGGCTGACAGTTCGCTCGCTGATTCCACGTTGAACATCAGAATACCTGAGTCAAGGGCGGATCGGATCTCTTCATCTCTCTTGCCGACCCCGGAAAATACTATCTTGTCAGGTGATATTCCTGCACGGAGGGCCCTGAACAGCTCTCCACCTGAAACTATATCCGCTCCTGCACCGAGGTCGGCCAGCAGCTTGAGTACAGCAAGGTTGGAGTTGGCCTTCACGGAGTAACACACGAGATGGTCAACATCAGTGAAGGCCTCTGTGAATACAGTATAGTGCCTTATGATGGTCGTCGCGCTGTAGAGGTAAAAAGGCGTACCAACTTCGGCGGCGATCTTCTCAACAGGAACGCCTTCGCAATACAATTCGTTTCCCTGGTAGTTAAAGTAATGCATTTCTTTTTACCTTATGCGGCCTTCCATAGCACATCATATTCTGCGTTATCGGCCCTAGGAAATCCTCGACGTATGTGCCATATACGCCTCCGGTTTCCTCTGGCCTGCTGCCTTGAATCTAATGCACTCTGAAAGGCCTCTAATAATACAGCCTTTGGCTGAAGTTTCTAATTTCTTGTTTCTAGTTTCTAGTAATACCCACA
>JBGMRC010000031.1:0-3250 GCA_048061075.1 bacterium
TCGCCCTCGGAGGTCAGCTCAAATATTTTCACCGCCAGCGTATCCCACCCGAAGGGGCGGGTCATAAGGGTTATGGGCATCTCCTTCATGACATCAACGAAGACCAGGGCAGCAGCAGTGAATAACCCCCCCCTCAGGATAGGGAGATGTATTGCAAAAAGCATGTGAAGCCCCTTTGATCCCAGGGTCCTGGCTGACTCGTCGATGCTTCGGGTAATACGGCGCATGGAGCTGTCGATGGAGTTGAATCCCGGCGCCATGAAACGGACTATGTACGCTGCCAGCATCACAATAAGAGTGCCCTGCAGGATGGGCCTCGGCTCTGCATTCAGGAGCATCCCTGCCGCATCGGCCAAAAATCTATCTGCGGCGGCAACGGGTATGAATATCCCGACAGCCAGCACTGTTCCCGGCAGGGCGTAACCCATGGTGCAGATGCGTGTAAGAATACCGCTGAGAGTACCCGGATGGTGCCTGCCGGCGTATGAAAGGATCAGGGCAAGGAAGATGATAACTGCGGTGGTTATCGTACCCAGTAAAAGGGAATGACCGAGAAAGCCGAAGTATCGGCTGTTAAACTCGAAGCTGAAGCTGGCTGTGGTCCAGAGGACAAGCTGTGTAACAGGCACTGCAACGGACACGAACAGAACGAGGGAAGCGTACAAGACTGCAAAAACCCTCATGGCTCCCCTCAGGTGGAGTCGTTCTTTCCTAAAAGCGTCACGCCCCATGGCGGTGAACTGCATCCTCGAACGCAGGCGGTTCTCCATGCCCAGGATGATGAGTGCGAAGATGACCAGGATGGAGGAGAGCTGAGCAGCGGCTGACAGGGAGAAGAACCCGAACCAGGCTTTGTAAATACCGGTGGTGAACGTATCGTAATTGAATATGGATACGGCTCCGAAATCTGCGAGAACCTCCATGAGAACAAGCATCAGGCCCCCGGCGATCCACGGTCTTGCCATGGGCAGCGCCACCTTAAAGAACCCTTCTGTTTTGGTGTGCCCCAGGCTCTGAGCCGCTTCCAGGGCCCTCTTACCCTGGGTGGAGAACGCATCCCTGGCAAGAAGATAGACGTAAGGGTACAGGGACAGGGACATCACGAAAATAACACCCCAGGCGGACCTGAAACCGGACAGGGTGGGCAGGGAATATTGTCTGAGTAGAACCTGTAATGGACTTGAATAATCCAGCATTCCAAGAAAGACAAAGGCCAGTACATATGTAGGAAAGGCCAGCGGCAGGAAAAGGGACCAGGTAAAAAATTTCCTGCCGGGGAATTCGCATACAGCAGTGAGCCACGCCAGGCTGACCCCGAGAACCGCGGTGACGACGATTACTCCGATGGCGAGCTTGAGAGTGTTTATGATGAGGTCTGTGAGGATAGTCCGGGAAAGGTGCCTCCACACATTACCGGCCGGTTCGGTAAAAGACAGGAGAATGACCGTCAAAGGTATCATGACTGCCGCTGCAAACAGGATCAAAAAGAGCCTCCAGGCGTCTAGCCTCACAGGAAGGAAGTTTGAGCCCAACCTCCTGTTGATCATGGTTTCTTTCCTGACGGATGGCATGGCTTCGCTCTTTACCTGTATCCGGCCCTGTCCATCAGCATTATCGCCTCAATCTGTAATTCACCGCTTTTGGAAACATTTATGAGGTTCCTCTTGAAGGATCCCCAGCTTTTTACAATGGGGTGGAGCTCTGCGTCTCTGTGAACGGGATATTCCATGTTAGAATCGGCGAATATCGTCTGCGCAGCGGGCGCTGACAGCCACTCCAGGAATTTTATAGCCTCGTCCCTGTGCCTGGCGTATGTGGTCACTCCAGCGCCGGAGATGTTTACGTGTACGCCGTTGCCGTCCTGGTCGGGCCAGAAGAGGGCCAGGGGAAGGCCGGATTTCTTCTTCATCAATCGTCCGAAATAGTAAGTGTTGATTATCCCTACATCGCCCTGTCCGGCTGCGATCGCCTCAAGAACCTTGGTATCTGAGGAGAACGGTTCGGTGGAGAGATTGTCGACCCATGATCTGATGATCTCCTCGGTTTTCGAAAGTCCGAACTCGGCAATGAACATTGCCGTAAGGGACTGGTTGTAGACCTTCTTGGATGTTCTCAATACGAGCCTGCCCTTCCATTTCGGGTTACCCAGATCCTCATATGTGGACAGCTCCTCTGGAGATACACGGTCGGTATTGTAGACGATGGTTCTTGCCCTTACCGACAGCCCGAACCATCTGTTTTCAGGGTCCCGCAGGTGGGAGGGAATGTTTGCCTCCAACACCCTGGATTTTACAGGCTGGAGAAGGCCCTCGCTGGCGGCGTGCCATAGATTCCCCGCGTCAACGGTCAGCAGTATGTCGGCCCGGGTCCGGGACCCTTCCGCCTTTATCCTCTGCATCAGCGCGCCTGCCTTGCCAGTGAAATACTTGACTTCGATTCCCGTCTCCTGTGTATACAGGTCAAAGAGGGGCTTTATCAGGTGTTCCTGCCTCGCGGAATAAACGATGATCTCGTTGGCTGAAGCGTTGGAAAGGGCTCCCAGCGCGAGAATCACTGCTGCCATCAATGAGGCGATATATCTTTTCATAAGTGTGTCTCCTTTAGTTTTGATTGTGATTTCCATTATCAAACAGCCCACAAAAAAATTTCTCTTGGCTACTACTCCTTATTGCAGTCGGCACAAAAGCCGTAAAGAATCATTCTATGTCCTGAGAGCCTGAACCCATGTCTTTTTGCCAGGTCCTCCTGAAGCTCTTCAATAACGGTGTCCACGAACTCAACATGGACGCCGCACCGGTTACAAACAAGATGGTCATGATGCTCGTGTCCCAGCTTCTGTTCGTATCGCACTGTTCCATCGCCCAAATCCACGGAACGAGCGAGGCCCGCATCCACCAGTAGCTTCATCGTTCTATAAACGGTGGCCTGCCCGATAGATGGATCGTCCTGCTTGATGAGGTCGTACAGCTCCTCTGAGGATACGTGGCCTTCACTCTCGAGGAAAGCGTCAAGTATCGATACCCTCTGAGGGGTTAATTTAAGCTGTTTGTTCGCAAGAAACCGTTCAAGCGCTAATCTGGCAGTAATAGGCAGCCTCCATAGAAAATGATAGTCATTATCACTCGATAGTAATTATAATATTTCCGTCCCGGTTGTCAAGTCCCAATATGCTAAACTTCAAAGTGATTACACCCAAAAACCCGGCCTCATGAATACAATATAAAGGAATCCCGCCAACTAATTTGGAGAT
>JBGMRC010000031.1:3350-11426 GCA_048061075.1 bacterium
CTATTATCTAATGCTCTAATTTCGAATCATTATCAGAGATAGCCAAGGAAATTGTTGGACAAAAATAACCTGACAGAAGCAATGTATTACGAAGAGCAACACAACAACGAAGTTGCCTGTGTGCTTTGCTTCAGGGACTGCGTCATAAAGGATGGTGAGCGCGGATGGTGCAAAAACCGTATCAACGTGGAGGGGAAGCTCTACACGCTTGTATTTGAGCGGCCCTGCGCTATTCAGATAGATCCAGTGGAGAAGGAGCCTCTGTACCACTTCCTGCCAGGAACGACCATGCTCAGCATCTCAACGGCCTCCTGCAACTACCGATGCCGCTTCTGCCACAACTGGCACATATCCTTCAGTACCCCCGAGGATCTGCCATCCTATGAAGCTCCTGCCCGGGAGATCGTCAGGCTGGCTCAGAAAAAGGGCTGCAGCATGATATCCCATACCTACGCAGAGCCCACAGTTCACTACGAATACATCATTTCCATAGCCGAAGAAGTTGCCAACAGCGACCTGTATCAGGTCTGCCACACAAATCTGGGAATCAGACCCGAGCCCCTGCAAAAACTGCTGGAGCATGTGAAAGCGCTGTCCATCGACCTGAAGGGCTTCTGCCCGGACTACTACAGACGAATGTGTAACGCTGATCTTGTAATCGTCCTGGAAAACCTGGTAACTGTAAGGGAATCGGGGGTCCACTTCGAGCTGATCAACCTGGTCCTCCCCACAGAGAACGATGACCCGCAAACGGTAACCGAGATGTGCACCTGGATCGCACAAAATCTGGGTGAAGACACGCCGCTGCACTTTTCGCGCTACTATCCGACGGACAGGTTTCGCGAGCTTCTTCCAACACCTGTACAGACACTGGAGCAGTGCCGTGATATAGCTGAGCAGTCAGGTCTTAATTTCGTCTCCATAGGAAATGTGCCCGGACACGAGGCCGGCTCCACGAGA
The DNA here is from genome assembly GCA_048061075.1 of bacterium. Classification (GTDB taxonomy): domain Bacteria; phylum BMS3Abin14; class BMS3Abin14; order BMS3Abin14; family BMS3Abin14; genus SZUA-178. The sequence goes on from JBGMRC010000031.1 coordinate 4,311, forward strand.
TGCCCCGACTGCGGAAAAATTCTAATTGGCCGTGTCCACTTCGAGGTTATGGAGAACAACCTGACAGAAGGATCGTGCCCGGAGTGCGGCAGGCAGATCCCGGGAATATGGGAATAAGCAGATGAGTAACAGAGGTCAGGCCGACCTTTATTTAGAGAGGCAACAATGCTCCTGATCGTGAGAATCATACACAGTTTCTTCGCCATCACCTTTCTCGGCGGCATAGCTTTCCTCTACTATTGTATCCTCACCGGAAAACCTAGCCCGTGGCTTCTGCCCGTTACCGCGGTATTGCTTTTTGAGGGTGTGATACTGCTCCTGAACAACGGAAAATGTCCCCTGGAGCCCCTGCATCATAAATATGGTGACGACAAGGGATTTTTCGGTATGTTCCTGCCCGAAAAAGCCCTGCCCTATGTTCTCCCTGTTCTTTTTACAGTCACGATTCTCGGTTTTCTTTTACTTGTGAGGTTTGTTTAAGTAGTGGTTCCGGTTAAATACTGGTGAAACTGGCGCCCATCTAATTTGGAGATGATCCTTATTCATTAACCCAGGGAGGTGAACCGATGAGAGGAAGATTTGCCTTTTTTTACTTCATGAAAGACGCGCCGGAAAAGATAAGAGATGCTGCACCGCGTCATTCTGCCTACTGGAAGGATCTGGACCTTGATAACTATACGGGGGGTCCATTCACGGACAGATCCGGTGGCCTGATCACTTTCACAGCAGAGGACATCATTGCGGCTACCGAGCTGACGATGAACGATCCCTTTTTTGTTGAGGATCTGCTGGAGAATAAATGGATAAAGGAGTGGGCTGTCAAATCATGACCGGAGCAGGATCGGATAAACACGCGCAATAGCTCGCGGCCTTCGACACCTTTTAACTTTCAACTGAAATAAACTGTTCTCAAACAGTTTATTTAGAGTGGGAGGAAAAAACAGTTTGGTGATAATATCGACCTGCGAGACCTTACATTGAAACCATGGAAAAGAAACTGGATAATTACAAGATCCTTGAGATGATCGGCAGGGGTGGAATGGCGACTGTCTACCGCGCCCTCCAGGAGTCCCTTGACAGAACGGTGGCCCTCAAGGAGCTTGACCTTTCACGATCCCAGTCCATACCGGCTGCTGCGGAGAGGTTCCGCCTGGAAGCCAGGGCTGCGGCATCCCTGGAACACACCTGCATAATAAATATTTACGACTTCTGGGAACAGGATGATAAGGCATACATCGCCATGGAGCTTATCGACGGGATCGAACTGAAGGACGGTCTCGATCGGATCGGATCGCTGCATCCGGTTCTGGCCCTGCACATAGGAAGAGATGTGGGCGAGGCATTACAGTATGCTCATGGTAAGGGGATGATCCACAGGGACGTGAAGCCCGCCAATATCATGCTTACTGCTCTGGGCAACGTAAAGCTGGCTGATTTCGGCATAGTGTCCGTTACGGGTTCGGCCGACCTGACCATGGCGGACCAGATCCTTGGCACCCCGGCGTACATGTCACCCGAACAGATAAAGGGAGGTGAGCTTACCCCTCAAACAGATATATTCAGCCTGGGTATCGTGTTTTATGAAATGGTCACCGGCAAAAGACCCTTCAAGGGCACCAACCCGGTTGCCCTGATACAGTCCATCATCAAGGACGAGCCGGCCCCCCCGGGGACCTTGAATCCCGATGTCCCTGCCGCCCTGAGCGGCGTCATAATGAAGTGCCTGGAAAAAGATCCGGGGATTCGCTACCGGGAGATGAACGAGCTGTTAAGCGACATGGACCGCTGTCTACCTCATAAAGCTCCGGGCAGGGCCGAGATGGTCAGTGGTCTCGTCAAGGTTGTAATGGAGACTTCCAGAAGCGGGGCCACGATGCCCATACCACCTACCCGGGTCAGCCCACCGAAAACCATGTCCCCCGATGCCCTGGATTTTAAAAAGGTGGCTGATCACTATGCCGCGGAGGAAGAGTTTGAGATAGATGAAACAACGCCGCAAGATCTGCCGCCCCTCAAGGGGCTTTCCGGGAAGGAGAGCGTGACAGTTCCTGCTGAGCCGACGGCCAGTACTGTCCGGGAAGTCGAAGAGGTCGAGCTGGGGTTTGCCAGGAAGCCAGACAGCACACAGGTTCACGAGGGAGCTGATGGGACAGCTATTGGGCGCCGCAGGTCCAGGTTTCCTCTGCTCCTGGGCGTTTTTGCTATTATCCTTGCGGTGGTATTGCTGTTGCCAAAAGACAGAACGCCGCCGGAAGCACCGGAAAAAGAACGGCCGGTACCAACAGAGAAGAACATCGAGATCTCCGTACCCGCACCGGCAGAGGAAAAACCCGGAAAGGCGCAGGCTCCTGCCCAGGTGGGGTTCGCCTACCTTAAAATTATTGTGAGGCCCGGTGGGAGGGTCTTAATTGACGGCAGAGCGATCGGTGACACAAGGTCCGGAGAATCTTTCCGGGTGCCCTCTGGCCTGCACTCTATTGTAGTGAAAAATCCCAGACTTGGCTCACGTTCTTTCCTCATAGACCTGGCAGAGGGGGAGAGAAAAAGAATAGTTGTGGATTTCCTCAAGGACGGGGGCAGGACACAGGGCCGCCGCTAGGTCTCCTTTGTTGTTTTTGTCGCAAAAAGTCCGTTAGCGGCTTTTTGCTCCGCGAAGAGTGAAAAGCGTCGTTTTCACTCTCCTCACGGATCAAAGTCTTGCTGCGCAAGCCGTTGATCCGGGCGCCCATGCTCGGGCGCGATGGTAATATGCAAGTCATCGATCTGGGCGCTCCTCAATGGGCGCGTTATTATTGCCGGTTCACTCCCTTTTTAGCAGGGAAATTCTGCTACAATTACATAATCAATACCATGATGAGCAGTTCGTGATAAATGATCAAACAATATAGTCGGAGAGTTGCCATGGAGACGATGAAAGCCATAAGAATACATAAATACGGTGGGTCCGATGCGCTGGTACTGGAGGATGTTCCACGCCCCGGGGTCACCGATGATGATGTTCTTGTCAAGGTCTATGCTGCGGCAGTTAACCCTCTTGACTGGAAAGTAAGAGCGGGCTATCTGGAAGACATGCTCCCCATCAAGCTGCCTATAGTTCCGGGGTGGGATTTTTCAGGAGTGGTAGTGGAGGCGGGGTCCTCTGTGACCGGCCTTAAGCCGGGAGATGAAGTCTATGCCCTGTCCGATATTACGAGGGATGGTTCTTATGCAGAGTACATAGCTGTTAAGGCGGGGATAGTTGCGAAAAAACCACGGAGCGTCGATCATATCCAGGCTGCCTCTGTGCCGTTGGCTGGTCTGACTGCATGGCAGGCCCTCTACGATGTGGGCGGCCTCGAGGGGGGACAGAGGGTCCTCATACACGCGGCAGCAGGGGGGGTTGGCAGCTTCGCTGTCCAGTTTGCGCAGAACAGGGGCGCTTATGTAATCGGGACGGCGTCAGCAATAAACAGGGACTACCTCCTGAAGCTGGGAGCCGATGAGGTGATAGATTATACAACTGCTCCCTTCGATGAGGCGGTTCAGGATATAGACCTCGTCCTTGATACCATGAGCGGTGAGGTGCAGGAGAGGTCGTGGAAGGTCCTCAGGAAGGGCGGCATCCTGGTTTCAACCCTTGGTCCGCCTGATGCGGGAAAAGCCCTGGAACACGGTGCAAAGGGGGTGCCTGTCTTCGTTCAGCCTGATTCTGCGCAGCTCGCCGAGATTGCGCAGCTCATCGACAGCGGTTCCGTCAGGGCAAATGTGACAGAGGTGCTGCCCCTGGAGGAGGCAGGAAGGGCTCACGAACTCAGCGAGACCCACCACGTCAGAGGCAAGATAGTGCTGAAAGTAGTCTAATGGCACCCGAAAACGGGAGTAGGCAGTGACAGAGCAAAGCAGGAAGGAAAGCTGGAAACAGAGCAAAAGGAAACGCAGGGCTCAGAAGAGTGACCTTGAAAGGAAGCTCGATGGTTTGGGTTGGGGCCTGTTTTTTGTCTGGATTGGAACGGTCATGCTTATGGATCTCGGATCAGGTGTCGCCCTGCTGGGAATAGGTGTCATTACCCTTGGAGTGCAGGCGACCAGGAAGCTATGGGACCTGAAAATTGAAAGCTTCTGGGTTGTAGTGGGTCTGATCTTCTTCCTCTCTGGCATCTGGAGCCTGTTTGAGTCCAAATTACCCCTGGTGCCCATCCTTCTCATTGTTGCGGGCCTCGCTGTTCTTGTAACGACCTTTGCCAGGAAGCGCCGGGAGGATACATGATTCTGAACTGGAGGAGCCGCCTATGTCAAACCTGACCTATAAATGTCTGCTTGTGGAGGAAACTGAACCAAAAACCTTCTCCCGGAAGGTAACTGAAAGAAATATCGAAGATCTGCCTGAAGGCGATCTCACTATCAGGGTGAGGTTTTCATCCCTGAACTACAAGGACGCGCTTTCGGCTGTTGGCAATCGTGGTGTAACCAGAAATTTCCCCCACACTCCCGGGATAGATGCTGCGGGTGAAGTTGTAGAGTGTGAAACAGATGATTTCGTTGCCGGTGATGAGGTAATAGTTACAGGATACGATCTGGGGATGAACACACCGGGTGGTTTCGGACAGTATATCCGCATTCCATCCTCGTGGGCATTAAAGCTCCCCAATGGGCTTGCCCTTAACGAAAGCATGGCTCTGGGCACTGCGGGATTTACAGCTGCTCTTTGTGTGCTGAAGCTGGAGCGGGGCGGTGTCACTCCTGAGAATGGCGATATCCTTGTCACCGGTGCTACAGGGGGAGTGGGTAGCATCGCTGTTTCCATCCTTGCAAACTCTGGCTACAGGGTGGTGGCTGTTACCGGAAAGCCCGATCAGGTTGGATTTCTCGAATCTCTTGGTGCGGCTGAAGTTATTGCCAGGGAAGAGGTCCTGGAAGGGTCGGACAAACCCATGCTCAAGGAGCGATGGGCAGGAGTTGTCGATGTAGTTGGCGGTGATATCCTGGCTGCCGGTATAAAGGCTACCATGTATGGGGGGGTAGTCGCCTGCTGCGGACTTGTTGGGTCTTCAGACCTGAATATGAATGTTTTCCCATTCATCCTCAGGGGTGTAAGCCTCATGGGAGTCGACTCTGTCCAGGCCAGCATGGAACTGAGACATAAGGTCTGGGGCAGACTCGCCTCTGAATGGAAGCCTGCCAAACTTTCAGAAACGGCCACTGAGTGTACATTAGAAGATCTTGACGAAAAGATAGATCAGATCCTTGAGGGCAAACTGAAAGGCAGAACGGTCATAAACCTGTTGTAGCGAATAGTATGTATCACAAATTGGGGTTCAATACCCAACTAGTTGGTGGTATTTCGTGATTCACCAAAACCCCGGCCAGATTTGCATTTGGTTATCCAGGGTTCCGGTAAAAGCCTATGACATTTTGCGATTTCAAATGTGCGTACGCTGAAACAGCAAAGGATAACCTCGACGGGTCGCGCTCATGCATGACCTTTACGGCGATCTACTGCTCACTGTATGAGCGGCATGTCATGAAGGCACAGCCGTGTTCTGACAGGGTTGAGAGGGAGAGCGCGGCAGGTGCGGATGAAAGTAATTGAACAACCCTGAGGTCTGACTCACTACACCTTCCCCCAGAAACTGTATTATGGACCCAGGTCGAGGATCGCGGGGTAGCCGCGTGAGACCAACTGCCGGCCTGGTGAAATGCTGTCCGGCCAAGGAGGAGCCGTTTTATGTATGTCCGCATTGAGTTCAAAGGAGAACATTTTACGCAGAATCTCTTCAGGGAACTGGAGATCCTGACGAACAAGGCGAAGATCAGGATAGATGAAGTTCGATATGAAAAGGACAAGGAATGGGTGATCGTTCCTATGGACCGTTTGGAGCTCGAAGGTGGCAGGGGAATATTGAGAGATTACAAGTACAACTCCGGGGGCAAAAGAGCAAGATGTGAGCTGGTTATTTACCACGCGACCAAATGCGCTATCGAGAACAGATTTGAAAAAGGCGGCGTTCCTGCGCGGGCTACGGTGCTCTTCGGTATAAAAGTTGATAAGGGAACTGTATATATCGGGTCTGCTGAGGAGCTCTCAGGGAGCACCTGTTATTCTATCGAAGTGTCGGTAAAGGAACTGGATATAGAACTTTACGACGTGGAGGTGGAAAGCGCCGCCGGCCTGACATATGGTCCATAGCGGTGCGGATTTCCGGAAATGAGTGGTTAAGATATATGGATTATCTCCAACTAGTTTGGAGATGATTCGCTGATCCTTACTTTTCCTTATTCAGCTTCGTGAACTTCGAACCTTCCAGGGTAAGGTTGTACATCAGTCCCTTCTGCCCGTAGACGAACCCGACAATGGGAGCCCTGATATTTGCGGTATCGATAGACCCACCTGCCCCTACCTCGATCAGCGCCACCGAACCGTCAACTCCTGCTTTCCAGCCGGAACTGTTACGGAATTTTTTCAGGGAGCTCTTTGTCATGAAGATAACTAGAACCGATTTCTGCTGGACACCCAGCTGAAATCCCACTGATGCGGAGGTAGTGCTGTAATAGTCAACAGTCTTTCCTCTGATCCTGAGAGCGCCCTCACCATGCTCGCCTCCTATTCCCAGGCCGGCCTTGATCACCCTGGGAAAGAGGAGGTAACCTTTTGCCTTGCTGATGAACTCCTTGCCGCCCTGTACTTCCTCGTAAAATTTCTCCAGGGCTACGTCCACGCTGACCTCCAACTCCCTGGCTGTTGCAGCATGGGAGAGGCCGGTGAACGTGATGGTGAGTACAATTGCAAATATGATAATCAGCATTGCACCCGTTAGAGCTTTCGGAATTTTTAAGAGCAGACACTTCATGGATATTGTCCTCCGTAATGAAGTAGGTTAATGTCAGGTTAAATTGCAGAATATATTATAATATCAGCAAGTCGACCAACAGCTTTAAAATACCCCCTTATCGGTCTTATAACAAGCGCTGTCCTGGTCGTTCCCGGTGCCAATTGGCCCAATACCGAACTTGTGGCCGTTAAAATATTGTTGAAACTTTTTTCGTTTCGGTCGATATTCAATATAGGTATAAACCTGTAACGCTCAGGGGGTGTGGAGATGACCGAGTTCACAAAAGACCAGGCTGTCGGGATCGTGA
>JBGMRC010000032.1:0-11295 GCA_048061075.1 bacterium
GGTGGACTGTTACTACAAATATGGTGTGTTTGCGATATTCGGGGGGAGGAAATAGCACTCACCCGGAGGGTGCAGGGTCCGGATATTTTACTTTTTCTCCCTCCAAAGTGGTGACTATTACTTTACCTCTGCCGTCATCCTCGATATGGCCAGAATCAAGTACTACCTTGCCCCTGCCCTCAGGCAAATCAACAGCGAATCTGGGGAGAGCCATTTCTGAAGTCCTGCCGCGAACTGTTTCCATTATTTTGATTCCACTCTCCAACGGTGTCCTGAAGTGCTCTGACCCCCTCACCATGTCCGACTGGAAAAGGTAATAGGGCCTGACTCTCAACGACAGGAGTGATCTGAAAAGGGTTTCGAGTGTGCTGGCATCGTCATTGATACCCGAAAGCAGAACCGTCTGGCTGCTCAGGGGTGCTCCGCTATCTGCAAGTATCCGGCAGGCTATGGAACTTTCGGCTGTTATCTCGGCAGGATGGTTGAAATGTGTATGAATATAGAGCGGGTGGAACCGGGACAGCAATCTCGCAAGTTCCTCATTAACCCTCTGGGGAAGTGTACCCGGAACCCTGGTCCCGATGCGGATAACCTCCACATGAGAGATCCCGCGTATCCTGTCCAGAATATCTGCCAGTTTGTCGTCTTCTAAAAGCAGCGGATCACCTCCTGAGAGAAGAACATCTCTTATCTCCGGCTTGCCGCGTATATATTTAATGCCTTCATCGATGGTCTCATCAGTGATTGTAAGGCCCTTGCCCACCTTTCTCTTGCGGGTACAGAACCGGCAGTGGACAGGGCAAGTATCTGATACCAGAAACAGGACTCTGTCGCGGTACCTGTGTGTCAGGTTCGTCACCGGGCTGTACGCTTCCTCCATTATGGGGTCTTTCGGGCATGCAGTGTTCCGGGGTGAAAGTTCTTCGATATCAGGTACAACCTGGCGGGAAAGCGCCTCACCGTTATCTTTTGCAAGCTCCAGGAAATATGGGTTTATCTTCACGGGGTAAGCTTTACTCACGCGTTTTGTGCTTTCCAGATCCAGTCCAAAAGCGCGGGCAATGTCGTCCGGGTCTGCAACGCTTTCGTCTAGTAGAAATTTCCAGTTGGTTATCAAAATTCGTCCCTCACTTTTTATGGTATTTACAGTTACATCAGATATTTTCCGCGGTTCGAGAAAAAACAAGGCTACACAGGGATAAAAAAGGTTGCAACTATGGAACTGGTGACACTATAATTTTACTCATCAAGTATAACGAGGTAAAAGTTTGGCAATCAGCGCCCGTGATCTTCACAAGCTCGAATCCCCTGAAAGAAAAGCCCTCCAGGATATAAACCGCTTCTTGGATCTGGCCCGAACCTTTCGATGGAAGATCTGCGTCGACCTGGGATGCGGTATCGGTTACTACACACTTCCCCTTGCTGTGGAGTGGAGCAAGTCCAGAACCGTCTTCGCCGTGGATCGCAGTACGCCCATGCTCGAAGAGCTGGATAAACGTATATTAGCCCAGGAGCTTGAAAATATTGTTATCCGTCAGAGCGTTTCCGACCGCATTCCCATCGAAGACGCCTCCATCGACTTCGCCAACATGGGCAATATTTATCACAAGCTCAAAGGAAGGCTGAACTACCTCATGGAAGTCTACAGGATACTCAAACCCGGAGGGACAATACTTCTGATCGATTGGGATCCTGAAGAGGACACCGATATCGGCCCACCCCTTAATGAGCGGGTTTCCCTTGAACAGGTATACCAGGACCTTGAATTCGCAGGTTTCGGAAGGCCCAGGAAACACTTCCTGTTCTTCGGCCACTACGCCATTTCCGCAAAGAAACCACGCCTGCGCTGATCCGCTAATTAGTAGTTCCAAACTCCAAGTTCCAGGTTCCAGGTAAAGTAATGACTTTAGCCTTCATGGAACCTGGAACCTGGAACTCGCTTAGCGATCAACAGTCAGCCTCTTATCTTAATGCGCTGTTGATCGCATCGATCCATTCCCTCGGATCGTGCACCATCCACGCAATTGTTCCGCTTGGATCTTTCGTGTACCCCCCCGTGAAGACCACGCACGGGACCGATGTGGAAAAGTTTCCGTAAGAGGCCTTGAGCTGAACTTCCTTGATCCAGTCGTGGGGAAGAGAGAGGGATTTTCTGGGGAACCAAGGCATAAAGTAGATCCGCTTGTCCGTCACGGCAAGGACGCCGCTGGTGCGGGGCGGCAGGTTAGGTCCTGGAAAATCAGCTCCCAGGAAGCTGGCATCGGATGTAATTCGCAGGATTTTTTCACCTGCAAGTGCCTTATTCGCTGCCGTTCGAGCCCCCCGCTTCCACATCCACGTAAGGCCCTTTAAAGACAGCATGATAAGTATCCAGCCGACAATAATAACTATGAGGCCAAGCAGTATCTTGTTCATCCAGCGCAATTTAGCAGAAATCAAGTAATTGGGGTAGGGGTCGGACCTCAGATTCTCAGGTTTTTCAAGTTAATCTAAGAAACCTGAGAATCTGAGGTCCGACCCCAAGAGAGCAAAAAATAAGTTGAAAGTGGCCATGCTGGCGATATAATACCCCCCGTGCCGGAGTGGCGGAAGTGGTAGACGCAGGGGACTCAAAATCCCCCGGGGGCGACCCCGTCCCGGTTCGAGTCCGGGCTTCGGCACCAGACTTGAATTTTCCTTTTAGAGTAAAATTCAAGTCAGTTCCGGGTTTCTAGTTTCGAGTTTCTGGTTTAAGAAGTTCTCTAAAGGGATAATCTGGAATGTCACTGCGTGTAGTACTGATAGAAGACAACCACGATCATATATATCTTATAAAATCGCTTCTGGAAGATTACGAGGAGATCGGAGAAGTTATTGTCTTTGAGGACGCAGAATCCGCGCTGGAGGGGCTTACTTCCTCAAACGAAAAGGGCGAGTCTCTTTTTCCGGACCTTGTACTTCTTGACCTTAAGCTCCCCCGAATGAGCGGCCTGGATTTTCTTGACAGATACAGGAAAAGCCTCGCTGGTAAAAATATTCCGGTATTCGTCCTGACCAGTTCCGACAGGACCCAGGAAAGAAAGAGGTCGGAAGACCTTGATGTGATGGACTACTTCTTAAAGCCCCTTACGGAAGCGGATGTGGAGAAGATCCTCCAGAGGATCGCTGGATAGATAAAATTTTCAAGCCGTGGTTTTGGTGAATCACGAAGCGAAGCTAAAAGGGGGTTGCGCAGCCGAGTGATTACACCCAAAAGCCCGGCTTTATGGATATATCTTACTGAAATCTCACCAACTAGTTGGGAGATGAATCAAATTACCTGATATCGGGATTGAAGTAGCCGAATCTGAGGCCGGGAAAGCGGCTGGTTATTCTATCCATAAGCTGTAGCATTCCCATTGCATTACCTTTATTAACCCACCCTAATGAATCCATATACAGATCGGGATCTATGTTCAGATTCCTCCACTGGATCATCTGAATTCCGGTCCTTTCCAGAAGGGCCTCCAGGGCCGCGGCTTCATCCTTATCGTCAGTCACACCGGGGAACACGAAGTAGTTGATGGATACGAACCTGCCCATCCCTACACCGATCTCCATACTTTCGATGACATTTTCAAAGGTATAGTTCACCGGTTTGAAATAGTGGTCGTACATCTCCTGGCGCGCGCTGTTCAGGCTTATGCGCACACTGTCGAGACCGGCTGCAAATAACTTCTCCAAACTATCCGGCCTGCTGCCGTTTGTGTTCATATTCAGTGTTCCTGAAGTTGTCCTGCTTCGAATAAGGCGAATGGCGTCCTCAACAACCTCAGCCTGTGTAAGTGGTTCGCCCTCGCAGCCCTGCCCGAAGCTTGCCACTGGATTCGGGGCATTTTCAAGATGCGGTACGGCTATTCCGGCTATTTCCTCCGGCGTGGGGACAAATTCTATCCTGTCCTGCGTAGGCGGGATTTCCCCTTCCTGAAGTGAAATGCAGCCGACGCACATGGAGTTGCATCCCGGGGAAGTGGGAAGGGGGGCCTCAAAGCGTCCGAGAAACAGGTTCCTTGCGGCCGGACAGCGGTAGATTTTACAGCAGTGGGCAAGGTGTGAAAGAAGCCGGTTTTCAGGATCGGCATCCACGGCCTCATCCGCGTTTCGGTCTTCAGTGCCGTCGGAAGGGTAACCATCCAGGTCCTGTCTGGTGTCGGTATCTATCCTCACGGCTGTAGTTACAAACCCCTCTTCGGTCCATCCCAGAGAGGCATATGCATACAAGGGCAGGAGAGGCGCGGCGCTCTTCTTCACAAAAGGCGCCCAGTGGAGAGCCGTATATGCAGGGGGCAGGAACGCCGATACAGCGTACACTGGTTGTCCATTGAACTCTTCTACAACGCGCTGGCCTTCAGTGTCAGGGTCATGGCCCACAGGATGCCTTCCGGGTAGCACATAAAAGTCGGTTCCATAAGGTGTGGGGATGATCTCGGGCAATTTCGGCACGAGGAAATCCCGGCCGCTGGCTCCCAGCATCCTCAGATGAGGGTGCTCGAAAATATTGCCGCCTTCGTCAGCCATAACCATGTGTGGTGTATCTGTTTTGGGCACTTGTTCTGCTCCGGTGAAATAAGTCGGTGTCGGTAAATAAACTACAATTTGTGTAATTGTTCAACTATTTGCCCAAAACGATCCAAAATCAATGAGCCAAAGGATTGCTTCGTCGCTCAGTATCAGTCGATGCTCCTCGCAATGACTTCATGTGTCGCCCTGCGCACTGTCCTAGCCCTCTCTTTCCTCTTTCCTCCTCCCTATACCCTGTTTAAAACACCTCAATTTTAACTGGAAACATCTGTTTTTGTTGGTATAATCACAGCCTCTTTTCAGGGAAAGCGCCAGATTCCCATCGGGCGGTTTCCAATGCAGGCAAGGAGTATGGGAGATTAGCAATGGCGAGAAGCACTGCCATGGTATTATGCTTTATTCTGGTGGTCACCGCCGCCGCTTTTCCGGCATTTGCGGCCGAGGAGGATAAATTTCCCTTCTATCCGTCTCTTATCAATACCAAATCGGGAGGGTCCGTTCAATCGGGTGAGTTCGAGGACCCTGGAAGGTGCAAGATATGCCACAGGGACATCTACAACCAGTGGCAGGGCTCCATGCACTCTAACGCATTTGTGGATCCGGTTTTCCAGGCACTTTGGAGGATAGGGGAGATCGAGACCAAAGGTGAGATCCGCAACCTGTGTGCCGGCTGTCACACTCCCATCGGGACTGTTGGAAAGGAAGTGACCTTCGATCCTGTAGAGGGCGTCTTCAAAACAGGGAAGGTGGCCTCAAAGGGTGTGCAGTGTGACTTCTGTCACACCGTCGTAGCCTCCACCTGGAAGGACTCGCCGGTATTTAATCCTGGCAACGCATCCCTGCTCATGGATCCGGGGGACGTTAAAAGAGGCCCTTTTAAGGATTCCGATTCTCCCGGACACGATACCGCCTACTCGGAGCTTCATACAACCGCCGAGTTCTGCGGGTCGTGCCACAACTCATTTCACCCGGTTACCAACTTTCCCATTGAGAGAACTTATAATGAGTGGAAAGAGTCTGTCTACGCTCAGGCAGGTATTGTGTGTCAGGACTGCCATATGATGCCGCTTGAAAAGGCCATTGAAGTTGCAAGGACCCTCAAAAAGCCTTTGAACCCCGGCAAGGCCTCGCCTCTGGGTCCCATGAGGAAAAACATATATACCCACGAATTTGTGGGTGGAAATTTCACTGTAACCGCCATGCTTGGAGCAAAAAAACATGCCGAGATAGCAAAAAAACGCCTTAAAAGCGCGGCTGAGTTATCTATTGACGCGCCCGAAAAGTTTATCAGCGGAAATCTGGCCAGGTTCAAGGTGACGGTAATGAATGTAGGAGCGGGACACAACCTGCCTACGAGCCTTACAGAGATTCGGCAGATGTGGCTGGATGTCACGGTATTTGATGAGAAAGGGAATGTCATCTATCGGTCGGGCGCCCTTGATGACAATGGCAGGATCGATCCCGAGGCGACAATATTCCGGTCTGTGGCGGTTGATGAAGATGGGAATGAGACCCACAAACCCTGGAAGATCTCACGCTTCAAAAGCGTGCGGGTGATTCTCCCAAAGGGGTCTGATACAAGCAAGTACGCCTTTGTTGTGCCGCCGAAGTTCAGAAAGGGTGAGCTGACTGTTGATGCTGTTTTAAGGTACAGGTCCTTTTCTCAGGAGCTTGCTGACGAACTGCTGGGCGACGGGGCCCTTAAAGTTCCTGTAGTGGATATGGCTGCTGTTAAGCGAAAGGTAACAGTGGCGAGAAAATGAAAACCGATCGCAAAAATATGATGTCTGGACGAAACCCTGGATCATGGATACAGATATCATGCTTCGTCCTTCTGTTCCTCCTCGCCCTGCCCATAGCTGCCGATGGACAGAGCCGGAAGATAATATCGCCGGGGGACCTTTTCCCGGAATTTCACTTTTCCTCAAAGATCTCGGGAGCTGATGCCGCCTATCTGGGTATTTCTGAGAAGCTCAAGGGCAGGGAGAGCTTCACGGCCGATGATGTCTGGGGAGACCTCCTCGTCCTGGAGATATTCAACAGGTACTGTTTCTCATGTCAGCAGCAGGCTCCTTTGCTGAACAAGGCCTATGAGATGGTAGTATCCGATCCGGCTCTCTCCAGAAAAGTGCGTTTTCTGGGTGTGGGGGCAGGGAATACTTCCGGAGCTGTCAGGGATTTCAGGAAGGAATTCTTCGTGCCCTTCCCCCTTGTGCCTGATCCAGGCTTCGAAATAATGGATACCCTGGGTAATCCCGGCGGCACTCCCTTTACGCTGATACTGCGCAGGACACCGGAAGGGATGATAGTGGTTAAGGCCCACTTCGGGACCATTAATACACCTGAAGAGCTGGTTGTGGATATAAAAGAGGCGCTGGCCGAAGACTTCGAGAGGATAATCGCCGGCGAGACGCCTGTTGAGCTTGCCCCATGGATTGCCAAGGCTATGAAACCGCCCCTCTCTGACGTTGAGATCATGGACAGGGTCCAGGACAGCATGAGACGGGCCGGATACGGCAGCGTGGGGCTTTACACGGTGAAAATGAAGTCGGGAGAAAAGATCTACATCGGGGAAGGCAAGCGGGGCAAGGTCTTTTCCCGCATGGTAAGCCGGCTGCCTGTGTGCGACGTATGTTATCCCATGCATTTTATTATCACTTTCAACAACAGGGGGCAGGTGGTTGATTTCGACGCTGTTTTCGTGACCAAATACTGGAACAAGAGGTGGACGGATAAGGAAGTTGCCCGTATGAGGAAAAAACTGATGGGTATCTCTGTCCTGGAGGATCGTACTTTCGACCCGGATGTTGATGCTATAAGTACTGCTACTATGTCATCTTCTATTATTTTCGATAGCGTTATCAGAACAGGGAAAATATTCCAGATCCTGAAGACGCTGGGACATCTGTAACTGGAAAAAGGAGCTGGTAAAATGATTATCGTGATGCAGGCCGGTGCCTCAGAAGAAAAACTGCAGGAGGTGATCGATCGTATTAAAGAGCTGGGGTACACGCCACACCTTATAAGGGGCGAACAGCGAAATGTGCTGGGTGCCATTGGGGATGAGAGGGAGAAAACCCGCCTTCAATACCTGGAAGCGCTTCCGGGAGTGGAGCGCGTTGTTCCGATACTGAGACCCTATAAGCTGGCCAGCATAGAGATGAAGGACGAAAAGACCGGTGAACGTTCAATTGTAGAGGTCACTCCGGATGTGAGATTCGGTGGGAACAAGGTTGTGGTGATAGCGGGCCCCTGCAGCGTTGAGGGCAGGAATTCGTTAATTGAAACTGCAAAAGAGGTGAAAGATGCAGGCGCCGCCATGCTCAGGGGGGGGGCTTTCAAGCCAAGGACATCGCCGTACAGTTTCCAGGGGCTCGAGGAAGAGGGCCTCAAGATCCTGGCCGACGCACGGGAGGAAACTGGTCTGCCGGTTATCACGGAAGTCGTTAACCCGGAAGATGTGGATCTTGTTGCCGGATATTGCGACATGCTCCAGATAGGCGCGAGGAACGTGCAGAATTTCGCGCTGCTAAAGAGGCTGGGTGATGTAAAAAACCCGATCCTCCTCAAGAGGGGAATGATGACCAATATCGAAGAGTTCCTTATGTCGGCGGAATATATCCTCTCTGCCGGAAATCCCAATGTAGTTCTGTGTGAGCGCGGCATAAGAACCTTTGAAACCGCAACGAGAAACACGTTGGACATAAGCGCAATACCGGTACTGAAGGAGCGTACGCACCTGCCGGTAATTGTGGACCCATCCCACGCTACAGGAGTATGGCAGTATGTAAAATCCCTTTCCTACGCTGCGGTTGCGGCTGGAGCGGACGGCCTGATGGTTGAAGTTCATATCCAACCCGAGATCGCGATGTGCGACGGGCCCCAGTCACTGAAGCCTGGAACCTTCAGGGAACTTATGGATGATCTTGCGAAATTCGCCGATGCGGCTGGGAGAACATTATAAAGTAGTGTTCCACGTTCCAGGTTCCAAGTTCCAGGTAAAGTCATAGAGCATAGCTTTAATGCTGAGGGCCACAGAGAGAGCTATGGGTGTTTATTCCCCTCCCTTGATGGGAGGGGATTTAAGGGGAGGGTGGTAAGATATCCCCCTCTCCTCGGTCCTCTCCCACCAGGGGAGAGGAAGAGTTGCTGGTAGTTGATTGATAGTTTGAAAAAACCCAAGCCCAGGTTTTTCTCTGCGACTTCCTGCCTGCATTGGCCTGTCGAAGGGCGATTCGCCCATATGGGCGGCCTGCGGCCCCCTGCGTTAAAGCAGTTATTGTTTTTCAATGCTCTAATGTTCTAAACCCTCTGCCATAATTAGCAGTATTGGCGGCTAGCAGGAAAGGGCCTTCGGTTTTCCAACAACAAAATACCAATATTTGTCAACATTGAAATAGTTTCATAGTGACCACCCTGTAAAATATACCAGTATTTACAATAATTTTGTTAAAACTGCTAATTTTGACTGGCATGCGAATTGCTGCTTTTCAGGTACAGACAGGTCTTGGCTGACACTTTTTGCGCTTCAGGGTCGATAAATAGGAGTCGATTCAAAGGTAGTGGAAAGGGGTGATGGAAATGGCCGAGACGATCAAAGGAAGAGTGATACTGAAATCTGTACCGAACCGGGAAATTGAGGAGAAAATTGCCGAGTACCTCGCTGGTATCTACAGAAACTGCTCATATACTGAGATCGCATCCCTGCTTGCAGGCAATAAGCCCCTCACCCTGGTACAGGGGATAACGGACAGGAACGGGAGGAAGCTGGTGTTTGACCTGAATAAAATGGGTGCACGCGCGTTCTTCCGTACTAACCTCAACACGCTTTATTCAAACTAGTATTGGCTGATTTCCTAGTCAGATTCCTGTTCGGACCCGGGTTCTTGTATATCTGTGAGGTCGGCTACATTTTCCCGAAACCCGGGCAGCTTGGAGAGCATTGCTTCTTTTATCTCGTCAGCGGTCTGGTACCTGCTCTCGGGCCTCTTCCTGAGGGCCTGGATGATTATTTCCTCCAGGCTTGCTGGAAGACCGCTTTTAACGGAACGGGGTGTAAGGGGTTCAACTTTGAGTATGTTCTCCATCAATTCCATTTCCGTGCCGCCTGAAAAAGGCATTCTTCCCGTGTAGAGCCTGTACATCACAACTCCCAGGGCCCAGATATCGCTTCTGCGCTCACTTTTTCCGTTAACCTGCTCTGGGCTCATGAACGGTCTCGTTCCGATGACAGTCGGCGATGTCTCCAGCTCCTCCATCTTGCGAACTATATCGAAATCAAGAAGAACTATTCCCCCGTCCGTGCTGACGATGATATTGTCCGGTTTAATGTCCCTGTGGACAATATCGTGCCTGTGCAGGTGCGCTACTACATCCAGGAGATGATAGATGATCCTGTCCCGTTCTTTATCGCTCAAGGAATCCATGATATCCGAGAGGGGAGCCCCGGCAACAAACTTCATTACAAGCAATACCCTGCCGCGGTGCCTTGCCACAGCGACCAGCTCCGGAATACCCGGATGATCGCCAAGTTCTTTAAGAATACGGGCTTCCATCAGAAACCTGTTGTTTAACGTTTTGCTTTTGGTGACCTTGATGACCAGCGGGGCTTCCTCGAGCCCCAGTATGTCTCTGGCCTTCCATACAGAACTGTAGCGGCCTTCCGAGAGCTCTTCTGTCTTCTCGTAGCGATCCGCTATAAGCTCGGAGACCCTTGAAACGGACAGGTAATTATTGCGCCTGGAGAACCTTCTCCGGAAGGGCAAGGATATAAAGGATTTAAATCGATTGAGAGTCGATTGCTTGACGTCCATGAGGGGTATGTTCATACCCTCGAAACCGATGACGCTGCCGTCGGGACTTCTGTAGAGGTGTCCTGTGAGCAGGATAGTTACAACCGAGCCGTCCATGCGTTTGAAATTCACCTTGAAATCCTTCACGAATCCCTGTTTCTGGATGAGGGTATGCAGAAGCTCCCTGTCAGCAGGATTGACATAAAGATCCTCCGGGAGTTTGAGCTGCAGAACTTCCTCCCTGCTGGAGTAGCCCAGCATCCGGACAAGGGCATCGTTTACCTCCAGAAAGCGTCCCTCTTTTGTTGAGAGAAAATAACCGCAGTGAGAGGAATCGAATATCCTCCTGTACCCTTTTTCAGTCTCTTTGATCCGAACTCCCTCCTGGTGTATGAGGATAAGATTGCGGATCCTTGCCAGAAGTAGCTGCGGGCTGATATCGAGGGACAAGACATCCATAGCGCCTGCCGAAAGCGCTTCTCCGATCATGGCATCATCAAGTGATGATTCGGTTACCGCCAGAAGGGGTATCTCTCTAGTCTGTTCGTTGAGGGTAAAGGAGCGGCAGAGCTCGGCGGGTTTGTCGCTCATGCCCAGGTCGAGCACAATAACATCTACACCGGAGCCGGCCTCTGCCAGTCCGGATTCGATATCGGAGATGATCTGGGCTTCAATGCCGCCGGACTCAAGGGTTTCGGCCAGTATCTTTGCCTTTTCCTGATCACCGCAAACAAGCACGGCTCTGGGACCTGCAACCTCCATCTTTACATTCCCTGGGAAAGCCTGGCTGCCAGCGCCGGGGGCAAACCCGCTTCAAGAATACGTGACTGGGCCTTTTTCACATCATATTCCACCAGGTGAAACTCAATGGATGAATTTCTGGTGTCGTAGATCAGGTAGTGGGCCCTCGGATCCCCGTTTCTGGGCTGACCCACGCTCCCCGGATTTATCAGGTACTTCCTGC
>JBGMRC010000033.1:0-11254 GCA_048061075.1 bacterium
CGGTGCGTACATCAAGATCCCTGTGGGCCCTGTACCCATAACACTTCAGACCTTTTTTGTCCTGCTGTCCGGAGCAGTCCTCGGTCCCGCCCTGGGCGCTGTATCCATGACAGCTTATATCATCCTTGGTCTTGTGGGCCTCCCCGTATTCGCGGGGGGTGGGGGACCGCAATATATATTTTCTCCCACATTCGGGTTTCTGGCTTCCTTTCCTTTTGCCTCGGCCATAGTCGGCCTTATCCTCCCCCGTGATGTCCGGGAGCTGAAATTTCACCGCGCCCTGGTCGCCATGCTCTGCGGTACCGTTGTTGTATACCTTGCGGGCCTCCCCTTTCTTGCCTTCTATATGAACGTGCTCCAGGGAAAATCATTGGGGTTAAAAGCCATCCTGATGATCGGCATGCTTCCATTTCTTCCCGGAGATATCGCTAAGGTTGTTATTGGCGCTTTCATTGTCCCGCCACTGAAAAGAAATCTTAATCTCACACGGCGTCCATGAGGTCCTCGACCACCGGCTCAAATCAGCCTCCGTGTGTTTTGTCCACCGAAGATGGCATCATCGAAAAAATGGTAAATGGTAGCCAGAAAGCCAGTGTAATAATTAACAAGAATAAGGAGCATGAAGGCAACTATCAAAGTGCAGTAGAAGATGATGACAGCCTCGTTCCTGCTGGCGCCAATAAGGGGGGCGACAAAGCCGGTTATGAGGTACCAGACAACGGCCGAAAGAATTGCAACGTATGCTATGAAGAAACCAAATGTAATTACATATAGCATGCCGGAGAAAAAACGGCCTGGCATTACCAGGCCGGAGAACTGGTCGGGATGGCGGGATTTGAACCCGCGGCCTCATGGTCCCGAACCATGCGCGCTACCAAGCTGCGCCACATCCCGTCAAGCCGGTCCGCCCGGCTCACAATAACGTATGTCAACTCCCTCCTATTTCTTGCCTGCGATCTGCACTCTTATGACGGATTTTTCCAGCCGCACCTTTGCTTTCTCGTATTCAGCGTCTTCTCTGCCGGCCGTCAGGATCTTCTCTGCCGCCTCACGGGAGTCATCTGCTCTTTTTAGGTCGATCTCGGTAGCTTTTTCCGCTGTCTCGGCAAGAACCATTACCCTGTCTGAGGCCACCTCAACATAGCCCCACGAGAGCGCGAGGTATTCTGATACCTCACCTTTTTTGTAGTACATCGCTCCGATCTTCAGGGCAGTCAGGAACGGTATGTGCCCTGGAAGGATACCGAACTCCCCTTCGAGCCCAGGAAGCACCACCTCATCCACTTCCTCCGAGATAACCACCCTTTCCGGCGTGACTACCTCGAGGGTCAGCTTTCCGCCTACTGTCTCTGCCATATCTCAGTTACGCGGAAGCGGCCAGGGTCTTGCCCTGCTCCACCGCTTCTTCTATCGTCCCCACCATGTAAAAAGCCTGCTCCGGAAGATCGTCATGCTGCCCACTCACTATTTCCTTAAAGCCCCTGATCGTGTCCTCAAGTTTCACGTAGACACCTGGTGTGCCGGTAAACTCCTCAGCCACGAAAAACGGCTGAGACAGGAACCTCTGGATTTTCCTGGCCCGCATAACGGTCAGCTTATCATCCTCGGAGAGTTCGTCCATGCCGAGGATTGCGATGATGTCCTGAAGATCTTTGTATTTCTGGAGGATCTCCTGTACATCGCGCGCCACCTGGTAGTGTTCATCACCAATGAACTTGGGGTCCAGAATCCTTGAAGTAGAATCAAGGGGATCCACCGCGGGATAGATCCCAAGTTCTGCGATCTGTCTTGAAAGAACAGTTGTTGCGTCAAGGTGCGAGAAGGTGGTGGCGGGCGCCGGATCGGTGAGGTCGTCCGCAGGAACGTATATCGCCTGGACCGAGGTGATGGAGCCTTTGGTTGTTGATGTGATCCTTTCCTGAAGTTCACCCATCTCTGTGGCCAGTGTGGGCTGGTAACCAACTGCACTGGGGATCCGTCCCAGCAGGGCGGACACCTCGGAACCGGCCTGGGTGAACCTGAAGATATTATCGATGAACAGAAGGACATCCTGACCTTCTTCGTCCCGGAAATATTCGGCAGCGGCAAGGCCTGCGAGTCCCACTCTGAGCCTTGCTCC
This sequence comes from bacterium, assembly GCA_048061075.1. GTDB lineage: Bacteria > BMS3Abin14 > BMS3Abin14 > BMS3Abin14 > BMS3Abin14 > SZUA-178. The sequence goes on from JBGMRC010000033.1 coordinate 2,120, forward strand.
GGGAGGTTCGTTCATCTGTCCGTAAACGAGAATAGCCTTGTCCAGGACCTTGGATTCCTTCATCTCCAGCCAGAGATCGTTACCCTCTCGGGTCCGCTCTCCCACACCGGAGAAGACCGAGAACCCGCCGTGCTCGATGGCGATGTTGTGGATCATCTCCATGATGATAACTGTTTTGCCAACTCCCGCACCGCCGAAGAGGCCTATCTTCCCGCCTTTGGGATATGGCTCCAGAAGGTCAATAACCTTCACGCCCGTCTCAAGGATCTCCGTATCGGTGCTCTGATCCTCCAGGCTGGGTGGTTCCCTGTGGATAGGATAGCGGATCTCGCTCTCAATCGGGCCCATCTCGTCAACCGGATCACCCGTGACGTTCATGATCCTGCCCAGGGTTGCTCTACCTACCGGGACCGTGATAGGACCGCCCGTGTCTTCGGCCTCCATTCCACGGATAAGACCGTCTGTGGAGTCCATGGCCACCGTGCGTACGATGTTGTTGCCAAGGTGGGCCGCAACTTCCGTTATCAGGCTGAACTTCTTACCGGAAGTTTCGCCCTCGATCCTGATGGCATTGTAAATAGCCGGAAGGTTTCCGGGTTCGAACTCAATGTCAAGTACAGGACCGATGATCTGAGTTATCTTGCCGATGCTCTTCACTTACCGTACCCCCTTATCTGAGGTCATCACCGAGTTCCGGGTGCAATATCCCCGCCTCGGGCTCCATTCTATTTAATTGCTTCCGCGCCGCTGACAACCTCCATCAGCTCCTTGGTGATAGCAGCCTGTCTGGACCGGTTGTAAAGCAACGTTAACCTGTCAATCATCTCTCCCGCATTTTTACTGGCTGCATCCATAGCCGTCATTCTGGCGCCGTGTTCGCTGGCCACCGACTCCAGCAGGACTCTGTAGATCTGAATGTTAATGTGCCGCGGCAGGATCTCCGCGAGTATCACGTCCTCCGATGGCTCAAAGATATACTCAACCGCAAAATGGTCTTCGGAGATGTCCATTGGCTTGATGGGTAGAAGCTGCTCCACGATAACCCTCTGCTGGATGGCTGATTTAAATTCATTATACACCATGAAGACCTGGTCGAACTCCTCTTCGAGATAATTTTCCACCACGTCATTTCCAATGGCCATGGCATGAGGGAAGGAAACGTCAGCGAGGATGTTGAGAGAGACCTTGCGGGTGTTGACCTCCCTTCGCTTGAAGTAATCCACGGCCTTTCGGCCCACAAGGTGCAGGGTGAACTCCCAGTCGGGGTGCTCGGCCATGAACTGTTGTGCCTTTCGCAGGATGTTGGAGTTGAACGCGCCGCAAAGGCCCCGGTCGGATGTAACCACAATCATATCGACCTTCTTCGGCTCCCTCGTTACCAGGAGAGGATGGGCCTCAGGGTTCGTCCTGAGAGCGAGGCTGGAAAGGACCTCGAGCATCTTCAGTGCATAAGGCCTCGATGCAAGTATCGTCTCCTGGGCCCTCCGCAGCCTGGAGGCCGCGACCATTTTCATCGCCTTGGTGATCTGTTCCGTGTTCCTGACCGACTGGATGCGTCGTTTTATGTCTCTGAGGTTAGACATGGTATCAGCTCGCTCTCCCGGAGGTTAATGACTTCTTACGAAGTCATTAACATTTAATCGGTAACGAATTCATTTTTGAACTCATCCAGGGCCGCTTCCAGCCTGCCCTCCAGGTCGTCGTCTATTTCCTTTCTCTCACGCAGATGTTTCATTGTTTCCGGGTGCCGGTTATCCATGAAGTGTTTGAGTTCTTCTTCGTATTTCACAATGGCTTCCACCGGATATTCGTCTACATACCCTTTAGTGGCAGCAAAAACGGTAAGAACCTGTTTTTCAACGGGCAGGGGTACATACTGGCCCTGCTTGAGGATCTCCACCAGTCTTTCGCCGCGGGCGAGTTGCGCCTGGGTCGTCTTGTCCAGGTCGGAGCCGAATTGAGCGAAGGCCTCCATTTCCCTGTACTGGGCCAGGTCAAGCCTCAGGCGCCCGGCCACCTGGCGAAAGGCCCTTATCTGGGCAGCGCCTCCAACACGGGAGACAGAGATACCTACGTTAATGGCGGGTCTGACACCGGAATAGAAGAGGTCCGACTCAAGGAAGATCTGTCCGTCGGTTATAGAGATCACATTCGTCGGAATATAGGCGGACACATCGCCTGCCTGTGTCTCTATCACGGGCAGCGCCGTCAGCGACCCTCCGCCCTCCTCGTCGCTCATTTTTGCCGCCCTTTCAAGCAGTCTTGAGTGGAGATAGAAAACGTCTCCCGGGTAGGCCTCACGGCCAGGGGGACGCCTGAGGAGTAGTGATAGCTGCCTGTATGCTGCGGCATGCTTTGAAAGGTCGTCGTAAACAAGCAGTGCGTGTCTGCCGCTATCGCGAAAATACTCTCCCATGGCGCAGCCGGAATAGGGAGCAATGAACAGGAGCGGCGCCGGCTCGCTTGCACCCGCTGAAACGACGGTTGTATACTCCATTGCCCCATGCTCTTCCAGGTCGGCCACAACCCTGGCCACAGTGGATTGCTTCTGGCCGATCGCTATGTAGAAACAGTAAACCGGCGGATCGGCGTCCTTCTGATTGATGATGGTATCGATAGCAACGGCGGTCTTGCCCGTTTGGCGGTCGCCGATTATAAGCTCACGCTGACCTCTTCCGATGGGGATCATGGAGTCGATGGCCTTTATGCCCGTCTGGAGCGGCTCATTAACCGGCTGCCTTTTGACAATACCCGGTGCTATAACTTCAACGAGTCTCCGCTCCCGGGTTTCGATGGGTCCCTTGCCGTCAATGGGCTGGCCGAGGGCGTTAACCACCCTCCCCAACATGCCCTCTCCTACCGGAACTTCAACGATCCTGCCGGTCCGTTTGACAACGTCGCCCTCCTTGATGAGCTGGTAGTCGCCCAGCAGAACGATCCCGACATTGTCCTCCTCGAGGTTCAGGATCATTCCGTAAACTTCACCCGGAAGCTCAACAAGCTCACCCGCCATTGCATTTTCAAGACCGTGAACACGGGCGATCCCGTCGCCGGTGGAGAGTACAATGCCGGTCTCCTTGATATCGATGGTTTTTTCAAAACCTTCGATCTGTTTCTTGATAATCTCAGTAATTTCTTCAGCTCTAATCCGCATATCGTCCTATCTCCTGCTGCTCAGGCTATCCTTTACCTGTTCCAGCTGATTGGCCAGGCTCCAGTCGTACACCTGGCTCCCCACGTAGGCTACTACTCCTCCGAGGATGTTTTCATCCACCTCTATCTCCAGGATGACCTCTTTTCCTGTCAGCTTAGACAGCGCCTCCCTGACCTTTTTCTCATCCCCCTTGCCCAGGGGAAAGGCAACCACGACCCTCGTCCTTACCCTGTTGTGTATCGTGTCAGCTATATTCCGGTAGGCGGCTGCGATCTCTTCAATACCCACGATCCTGTTTTTTTCCAACAATAAAGAGACAAACCTTTTCGTCAGATCCTGAACATCAACTTTGTCCAGTATGACGCTTAAAATCTCTTTCTTTTTCTGGATTGATATCGTCGGGTCTGCAAAGACGAAAGCAAGGTCCGGCGATTCTTCGAAAAGCCCTGCGACATCCTCAAGGTCCCCGCTCACTTCGGCAATGATGTTCTTTTCGCGGGCAAGGTCTATGACAGCCTGGGCATATCTTTTGGCTAGGACAAAACTTATCACTGCTGGCTGACCTCCAGTTTCTCAAGGTATTCTTCTACGAATCTCGTGTGGTCTTTTTCCTGGATGTTTTCCCGGATGATCTCCCGTGCGATTGTCACGGCGATCTGGGCTACTTCATTTCTCAGCTCTTCCTGTGATTTCTTGAGCTCCTGCTGGATGGCCTGGCTGGCCTCTCTCTTCAGCTTCTCAACGGCTTTTTCAGCCTCGGAGAGAATTCGCGCCTTTTCAGTTTCGCTTTCCTCTCTGGCATGCTCCATCAGCTCCTCGACCTGTCTGGAAAGGCCGGCAAACTTTTCCTCGGCCTCTTTCATCTTGGCCTCGGCGGTTTTCCTGGTCTCCTCCGCATCTTTGATCAGTTTCCGGATCGCTTCAACGCTGTTTTCAATAAAACTCCTGGCAGGTTTTCGCAGGAAGTATATTAGCGCTCCCAGGAGGATGGCGAAGTTGATGATCCTCATAACGAGGTCATAGAGCTGTCTGCCGGTAGAGCTTCCTTCGCCTGTAGCGGCAAAAACAGCAGCAGGAAGCAGAACGGCTGTCAGAACAATAATTGAGCGTATCCTTCTTGGCATCAGGATCTACTCCCAACAGTTCTGCCGAGAAGGCGTGAAGCAATATCCCGACCAAGCGTTTTTGCTTCTTCGGCCAGCACTTCCCTGGAATCAGCGACCTGGACGGCCAGAGATTCCCTCGCCTGCTCCAGCTCTTCAATATGGGCCTCTCTTGCGCCCTGAACAATCTCACGAAATCGGGCCAGCGCTTCACTTCTTGCTGTGGCCCTCAGAGACATGGCCTCCTGTTTCGCATCGAGTATTTTTGAATCGTATTCGGCCATACGCTCTCCGACCACCTTGTCGATCCGGCCCTGCATCTCCCCGGACTCCCTCACAAGCCTCTCCCTCTCATCCAGGATCCTGAGAATGGGCCTGAAGAGGAGAAAGTTCAGAATAACCAGCAAAATCAGGAAGTTAATGAGCTGTACAATTAGTGTAAAATTAATATCGATCAAGTGGGCCTCCGCTCCGTTTTCACGGACTCTTGTGCGGTGAAAGCGCCAATTAAAGTAATAAAATGGCCCCGGCCTGTCAACAGTTTTTACCTGCGAAGCCGGATCGTATGAGTCGCTGTCAGCCCTTTACGACAAAGATGAGAAGAAGGGCGACCACCAGCGCATAGATACCTGTTGACTCCGAAACTGCCTGTCCTACAAGCATGGTCCTGGTGAGGAGGCCAGCTTCTTCCGGGTTTCTTCCGATAGCCTCACAAGCCTTCCCGGCGGCGAAACCCTCACCGATCCCCGGACCAATGGCCCCGAAGCCCATGGACATCCCCGCGCCAAGAAGGGCCGCGGCCCTGATTAATTCCGCTCCAGTAATTCCGTCCATTTATTATCCTCCTTTGGTTCTGTTTGTTACATACGAATTGGCTGAATTGTCTCCCCTTCATGGGAGTTTTTTCTCAGCATCCGAAGCCAAACTTTATAAACTAACGCACCTAAACTAGCATGATGAGAACCAGAGCCACCACGAGGGCATATATGCTGGTTGATTGCGCTACAGCCTGCCCCAGCAGCATTACGCGGGTCAAAAGACCCACTGCCTTTGCAGGCTCCCGATGATGTCTGGCTCCGATGATCGCCGATTCGGCAGCGATCCCGGATCCTATCGACGGCCCCATGGCCCCGAACCCCATACAGATCCCGGCCGAAATGACGGCAACGAACTCAACAAAGCCGGCGTCCGGTTTGGCGGGCATGAACATAAGCATGAAGGAGACCATGAGAGAGAAGATAACCGGCGTCTGGCTGACAGCCTGACCAAGGAGCATCAGTGTTGTAAAGGGGCCGCGAAGGTGGGGCTGGCGCGCGATGGCTTCACAGGCCCGGCTGGCCGGAAAAGCGCTTCCGATACCCGATGCGAACGCACCGGCGCCTATGGAGATCCCTGCGCCCAGAGCCGCAAAACCCTGTATAAGAAGGGCACCTTCATATTTACCGAAAAGCAGAAGGATCGATACAACCAGAGCAAATGTAGGCGGTGTAGAGGTCGCAGCCTGGCCAATAAGCATGATGCGAAAAAGTTCCGAAGACATCTTAGGCTGCCGGCCTATACCCTCGCAGGCCGCAGCTCCCGACATTCCGATGCCTATCCCGGCACCGATACCACCGAGCCCGATTGCTATTGCTGCACCAAGCATGCTGAGGGATTTGACGATTTCGGTTACTGCCACCTGTTCCACTAAAGCGCCCTTAATTGGTTGCTACTGAGATGTAGGTGATAGTTAACATCGTGAAAACGAACGCCTGAATGGTTCCTACAAAAATGCCGAAGAATACATACAGGAAGGGCGGCAGAACCAGGCTGTATACCATATATGAGACCACTGAGATAATAATGGCCCCTCCGAGAATGTTTCCGAATAACCGGAATGAGATGGAAACCACTTTCGCCAGCTCACCCACAACGTTCAGGGGCGCCATTATAAAAAAAGGCTGGCAGTATTCCTTCAGGTATTGAACTAAACCCTTCTTCTTAATGGCTGCTGTGTGTGTCAGAAAAAAACCCATTATAGCCAGGCTAAGGGGAGTATTCAGATCCTTCGTGGGTTCAGCGAGGCCCGGGATCATGCCCAGCCAGTTGGACAGCAGCAGAAAAATGAACAGTGTGGACACAAGGGGCATATAGGTCCTGGTGGTGGTGCCCAGTGTTTCCCTGGTCAGTTTGTCCATGGCCGATACATAGATCTCGGCCAACCTCCGGGCGGGATTCGGAAAGCCCTTCAGGCTCCGGGTCCCGATAATAGCAAGGACGATAATGACCGCCATGACGATCCATGTGTTGATCAGGGTAGAAATATTTACTGTCAGGCTAGTTCCGAACAGATCAAATGAATATGTGGCTACATATGTTATGTCTTTCATTTCACGAGATCCCTACTCCTGCCTCCCCAGCAGTTCCCCTCCGAAGAGTACTATCTGAGATGTAAAGATGGCCGGAATTGTGGCCCAAAGGGCTATATCCTCATTCCTCGCGGCATAGATGAGGGCCGCGGCAAGCACCATCAACCTTAATATGTGCCTTGTCACAGCCCGCCATTCGCTCCCCTTGGCAGTGATTACAGCCTGCTTCCGTGCTTCGCTAACCATAAAAAGCAGGTTGATCATGCTCGCTGAGCCACCCAGGACAACTCCTTTTGCCCAGGGTTTCTGTCCTGCCAGGAGGAGAATGATGGTTGCTGTTATAACAAGGGCGAGGGTCCTGTAGAATATCCGCCTGGTGTACGCGTCAATGGAGAGTTCCTCACCGCTCATTTTAAAGTATACAATATACTGTATTCAATTAAATTCATCAATCGCTTTTTACCGTTGCGGCAAGATCATCATCCGGCTGTTCTTCATAGGCGGCCCCTGGCGTCTTTCCGATGCTGGGTACCTTACTGTCCTCCTGCGCCATAGAGCAGCCTCCCTCAAAGATAACCCCCTCCTCTATAAAGAGGCTGGGTGTCTTTATGTTGCCGAGAACCTTACCTGGACGGTGCACTTCAACCTTGCTTGTGGCTGTGATGTTGCCCCTGACTTCACCACTTACAACAATGGTATTCACGTTAATCTCGGCGTTAACAACCGCGGTTTCGCCGATGACGAGTGTGTCCTTTGTATAGACTTCACCCTCCAGCTTTCCGTCGATACGTACGGTTCCCTCAAAGGTAAGAATGCCCTTGAAATCTGTGCCTTCACCCAGGAAGGCTTTTATCTCTCCCCGTGGTGCAGGTGATGTCTTTTCCTTTTTGGCGCTCATATCTTTCCTCCATCTCTGTTTGACATTAGAATATCGACCAGGCTGTTCAGTTCGTCCAGGCTGCTGTAGGAAACTTCTATTCTGCCTCCCCTTTTTCCAGCGTGAATGCAAACCTTCGCAGCAAGCTTTCTTGAGAGACGCTTTTCAAGGTCGATGAGCTCAATGGGTTTTGCCGCCTTTTTGCTCCTGGTACCAGGCCGTGACTTTTTGCGGCCCACTGCCTGTTCGACCTCCCTGACTGAGAGGCCTTTTTTCAGGATCATGCTGAGCATGCTTCTCAGGTCCGCCTCCCTGTCAAGCGGCAGCAGGGCTCTCGCATGCCCTGCGGATACATTTCCTTCGATCAGCTCTTTCTTGATATATTCAGGCAGGGCGAGGATCCTGACGGAGTTGGCCACTGTGGCCCTGTCCTTGCCCACCCTTTTTGCCACCTCTAGTTGGGTAAATCCATATCTTTCCTGAAGCTCCCTGTAGGCCTGGGCTTCCTCTACAGGGTTAAGGTTCTCTCTCTGGATATTTTCTATGAGGGCGAGTTCTATTTTCTCTTCCTCCCGAACCTTTCTGACCTGAGCCGGTATGCGGCCGAGCCCCGCCAGCCTGGCCGCCCTGAGGCGTCTCTCACCAGCGACAAGCTCGTACCCACCCGGAACTTTCTGGACCAGTATCGCCTGCAGAACACCCTTCTCTCGAATAGAATCCGCCAGCTCTATTAAGGATCTTTTCTCGAACTTCTTCCTCGGCTGATTCGGGTTCGGGAATACTTCGTCAATGGGAATCTGCAGAAGGCTTCCCTGCAGTGCCGCCTCCTCGCCGCCTGGTATCAGCGCTCCCAGTCCCTTACCCAGGGCTTGACGCTTACGATCCTGTTCCATTCAGTATCTCCCTTGCCAGGCTGAGATAGCCTTCTGTCCCGCTGGATTTGATGTCATACAAAATTACGGGAAGTCCGTGGCTGGGGGCCTCGCTGATCCTGACATTCCTCGGTATAACAGTCCTGAAAACTTTCCCCGGAAAATATTTCCTCGCTTCGGCAGCTACCTGGTGCGACAGGTTGTTGCGGGGATCGAACATCGTCAGAAGAATACCTTCGATCTCCAGCTCCTGGTTCAGAGCCCCCCTTACCAGCTTGATAGTGTTAAGAAGTTTTCCCAGGCCCTCCATGGCATAGTATTCACACTGCAGGGGTATCAGTACTGAATCTGCCGCTGTAAGGGCATTAAGGGTCAGGAGACCAAGTGAAGGCGGGCAGTCGATGAGGATAAACTCATAATTTTCTTTCAGCCCGGAAAGGGATCTCTTGAGCAATGTCTCCCTGGAAAGAACGTTGACCAGCTCCAACTCAGCACCAGTAAGATCTACATTTGATGGGATCAGCTTCAGGTGTTCAAGCAGTGTGTCAACAACAACCTCGGAACTGGGTTCGTCGTTCACGAGAACCTGGTAGATGGATGTGACGACCTGACCCGGATCTATACCGATGCCGCTTGTGGCATTTGACTGGGGATCGATGTCCACGAGGAGGGTCTTCTTCTCGGCAACAGCCAGCGAGGCGGCCAGATTAATGGCGGTAGTGGTCTTGCCCACTCCCCCCTTCTGATTTGTTACGGCTATGACTTTACCCATGGCTCCCGT
>JBGMRC010000034.1:0-11101 GCA_048061075.1 bacterium
GTATTCTACTTCCATGGTTCTGCCGGGTCGCGGCTGGAACATCCGCAGGACCAGACCATCCTTGCTGACCTGTGTATCAGATTAATAAGCTGTGACCGGCCCGGGCACGGTCTCTCCGATCATTACCCTGACAGGGCGATAATGAATTGGCCGGAGGATGTCGGGGAGCTTGCTGACCACCTGGAAGTTGAGAGGTTTCATGTAATGGGCTGGTCTGCGGGCGGGCCATACGCCTTGGCCTGTGCGCATAAATTACCGGAGCGGGTTCAGACCGGTGCAGTTATAAGCGGGATAGCGCCTCCTGATCGCCCACGCCCCTATAAGGGGCTGCGGATCCCAAGCCGGATATTGATGTTCGTCATGCGGAATTCACCAGGACTTGTCACTCACTTCCGGCGTGCAGCTCACAGAGCAATCTCACGCAGTTCGATGGAACTGAGGGAAAGCCTGACATCGTCTCTCCCGCCGGAAGACAAGCAATTGCTATTGATCCCTGAAAACCTGGAGATGCTTGTAGCAGGCATCCGGGAGGGTTACATTCAGGGTTGGCACGGCCCCGCGCGGGATGACATCATTATAAACAGGCCCTGGGGTTTCCCATTAGAGGATATCCCTCGGCGAATTGATATCTGGCATGGAGATCTGGACCTTAATGTGCCTCTAAGCCATAGCCTGTACCAGCAGGACCGCATTCCGGACAATCGATTATGGATCCTGCCGGGGCAGGCACACCTCGGCATGCTTGCTTATTGGCGTGAAATACTGGAAGCGTTAATAGAATAAACCTGGCTGCATAGATAGTATCTTACTTGCCGATATCGTCGGTGTATACCCAGTCGTTATCAGCTTGGATACTATGGCAATTAATGCACCCCTTTACCTTGCCGGCCACTTCTACAGTGCCGTCCGGTTTGTATTTGGCCCAGAACCAGTCTCCCGCTTTGGGATTATAACCCTGGACTTTATACATAACGGTCACCGAATCGAGTGTCTTGTCAGCCATGTAATTCTCTTTGACAATGATGGCGCCGTTATCAAATACACCCTTTTTCTTCTTGATGACTTTCTTGGCATCCCTTGTAACACGGGTTGTCAGTAGTGCTCCATGGGGTTGAGTACCTTCATAGAGTTTCTTCTTTCCCGGCCATTTGGGCCACCATTTGTACTTTTTTGTCTTTTTGATGTACTGCCAGACTGCATCGCCATCGGCCGCAGGCAGTGGTGGCTCGGTATTATTTTCAATCTTGAGTTCCCCTGTACCTGAACTGCCTTCATCCATGGCCAGAGCCGATCCACCGTATGTCACCGCGAAGGCCAAGGCCAGCACTACAAACAGAATTCCCATCCTTGTCCTCATATTAACCTCCTGATCTTTCTGAATAGTTACTAATAGTACCGACAAAACCTTATTCTCTTAAATCTAGCATACGATTCTTCCATGTCATCACAAAAGTTGAGAAACATGGTGTCAGAGACAAAAATCACCGATTTCGCCACGAGTGCTATGCTTTGGTTGAAGCTCCATTAGTGGTTAATTTAAAAGGAGAAGCACTGGTCCGGTTTGTAATAATTGCTGGTAAAGATACATTTAGTGCCGTTTACGTGAAAGGAAGGTTTATAGATGAATAACATCAGGAAACCCGAAAGAGTGCTTAAAAGTCAGATAACCATGGAAGGAGCAGGTGTCCGACTTAACAGGGCTTTCGGCTATAGAGAGGTTCCCACCTTCGATCCCTTCCTGCTTCTGGATGATATCCACTCCAAAAACCCGGATGATTATCTTCGCGGGTTTCCATGGCATCCTCACAGAGGTATTGAGACTGTAACATATGTTCTCCACGGTGAAGTTGATCACGGTGACAGCATCGGTAACAGCGGTGCCATTACCGATGGAGATGTTCAGTGGATGACAGCTGGAAGCGGCATAATTCATCAGGAGATGCCTCGCAGGACTAAAGGGGATTTCCGGGCGCTTCAACTTTGGGTAAACCTCCCGGCTGCCCACAAGATGAGGGAACCACGTTACAGAGGTGTTCCGAAGGGTGTTATTCCGGAAGTTACATTGGATGACGGTACATCAATTAGAGTTATAGCCGGTAACTACGGAGGAGTTGAAGGGCCAGTTAAAGATATCGTCAGGAGTCCAGAGTACCTGGATATAACTCTCAGACCGGAGTCCATCTTTACCCATCCGGTGGGAAGCGAAAATGTTGTGTTCGCCTATATGCTTAGTGGGGAGGGTTTGTTCAACCCGGAGGATGAGACGGTCATATCGGCACACAATACTATCCTTTTCGGGAGTGGCGGTTCGATCCTGATCCGCACCGGGAAATCCGGAGTCAGATTCCTGCTCATATCCGGTGAACCGCTCGGCGAGCCCGTAGCATGGAGAGGCCCCATTGTAATGAATACCGCAGAAGAGCTTGACAGGGCCTTTGACGAATACAGAGCCGGAACATTTATTAAAACTAGCTGAACAGCGCGTAACGGCATTATGGGCATTATGGGATCAGAGGCTCGCATAAGGAAGGTTTACCTGTGCTGCCGGGCCAGTTCCCTGCCCAGGATGGCCTTTTTACGGGCTGTGCCTGACCTGAAACCGCCTAATTCTCCGCTGCTCTTGATCACCCTGTGGCACGGGATCAGATATCCTATAGGATTTTGGCCAACTGCGTTTCCAACAGCCCTTGCTGAATCGGGCATCTTGATCCTCTTTGCCAGATCTCCGTAGGAAACTACAGACCCCTCAGGAACTTCGAGCAGAGCTTTCCAGACCTTGATCTGGAAGTTGGTGCCGCGAAGAAATATGTTCAGCTGTTTTCCCGATTGTTGGTGTGTGAAGACGCTTTCCAATATCTCTTTAGATGCGGCTGGATCCTCAAACATACTGGCATTCTTCCAGCTTTCGGTAAGTTCGGTTAGTACCTGGTTCCGGTTTCCCTCATTAATAAATCTGAGGTCACAGATGCCCCTGTCTGTAACCGCGGCGATACAGTCACCGAAAGTTGTGGAATGAATCCCGTAGCGAATCTTAATATCACGGCCTCTTGACTTGAATTCGCCCGGGGTAACAGCTTCAACAGAGATAAAAAGATCGTGCAGGCGGCCAGGGCCGCTCAGGCCGACAGTGTAAGCTGTATCCAGAACAGAGGCTGACTTCCGGAGGAGTACCTTCGCATGTTCAACGGTCAGGTACTGGAGGAATCGCTTCGGGCTCACACCAGCCCAACGCTTGAATAACCGTTGAAAGTGGTATGGACTCAGGCCGATATATTCAGCCACGTCATCCAGGGACGGCTGGTTGGCGGCGTTTTCTTCCAGATAAAGCAGTGCTTTTTCAACCAGCTGATAGTCTGAGGGTGCCACATTAATCTCCATTGATTTGTACAGTTTTTGGAAAATAACACCCATTTCCCCGACCGTCGACCCGTTTCTTGCTGTTTTTACCGGATAGCTTCCATATTTCAGGAAAGTGCTTAAATTTTTTATATAGAGAAAGGTCATGTTCGCATACAGTAAATCTGAAAGGAGGTCATTACAGTGCGGAGATTTTCGTTAATTGTGTTTCTTGCCATAATGATCTCGGCAATGTTCATAGCGGCTATGCCAACTCCCGCGTCTGCCGGCTACCACGGCCAGGAACCAACGCATCTTACCTATATATTCGATAAGGGTGTCTACTTCATCGATTATGCCCGGGACGATATCTTCTTCCATCTGGGGAAGTGGTATAAACGGGAGGAAGGCGCCTGGTTTGCCGGCGCTACCTACAGAGGTCCGTGGGAATCGCTCCCGCTAAGCAACGTCCCCAGGCCTGTCATTGAACTACCCGAGGATTACCGGACAGCTTTCGACCGATACGGCTCCGTGCCGTATAGGTATGTAGTGGGCAAAAAGAAGCAACGCTACGATGATTATTATCCCGGCGACTATGGATATCAGGGCTACTACAATCCCGGAGGATATTACTATCCGCAGCGTAACTATTACTATCCGGAAAGCAGCTTCGGCATCTCTTTGCATGGAAGCAGCGGAAGGCTCAGATACAGGATAGGGCCTGTTTACGGATACCGGGGAGATGGGTTTTACCTCTACTATGGTGACAGGAAGCGCTGACGGAAACGATCAGGGGTTTTAACCATCCTTTCAGCTAGCACAAAACGTTCCATATAGGGATTAAGTTTTCTGAAACGGTCTGTGCCGGATCAGGTGTGGTCGGCTCCCGAAATCTTTCTCCAGCCGGTGATTGCGCTGGACCCTATGCCCCTCACATCCTCAGAAACCATATAAAGGGACGGAACCAGAACCAGGGTGATAACCGTGGCGAACAGTATCCCGAATCCGAGGGATATGGCCATGGGAATCAGGAACCTGGCCGCAAGGGCACGCTCGAACATCATTGGTGAGAGCCCGCCAAAAGTTGTAAGTGTTGTGAGCATAATGGGACGGAAGCGCTGGATCGCGGCCTCTAATACAGCATCGTGGACCGATTCACCTCGGTTTTTTATCCTGCGATTGGCAAGATCGATCAGAATAAGCGCATCGTTGACCACGACTCCTGACAGGGCAACGATGCCGAACATACTCACAAGGCTGAGGGAATATCCCATTATTATATGTCCAACAACGGCTCCAATTATCCCGAAGGGTATGCTGGCCATCACGATAAGAGGCTGGATATAGCTCCTGAAGGGAATTGCAAGCAGCGAGAAGATAGCCATCAATGCCAGGACAAACCCCACCTTCAGGCTCCTCAGACTTTCTCTCCTCTCGGCGGCCCTTCCCTCGAAGCTGTATATCAGGCCTGGATATTTACTAACCAGATCGGGAAGCTCCTTCGCTTTAAGACCCCCGATGAGTTCGTCCACCTTGCTTCGTGGTGTGACATCCGCGGTTACCTGGATAACCCGCCTGCCATCTCTCCTGTTTATTTCCGTATAGGCCCGGCTCCGCTTTACCTCAACTGCCTCACGAAGAGGTATCTGGGCGCCTGAAGGTGAGAAAAGCATTAGCTCATCCAGATTGTATTCGGAGATGCGCTCCTCCTTTGGAAGACGGACCATTACCCTTATTTCGTTGCGGCCTCGCTGCTGGCGCAGAACCTGAGAACCGTAAAAGGCGTTTCTAACCTGCCGCGCAACGCTCTGTGCCGTCAGTCCCAGGCTTTTACCCTCCGGTTTCACGGCAAAGTCCAGCTGCTGTTTGCCCAGCTGGAAGCCGTCGTCAATGTCCCTTGCCAATGGATAAGTTGATAGAGCGTCTGCCAGTTCCTTACTTGCCCTTTCCAGAATGCTGATATCCCGGTGGCTCAATTCCACCGTAAGTCCGGCGCCGTGACCGGGTCCCCCGAAGTCCGATGCGAAACTCAGATTCTTCACTCCGGAGATAGATCCAACTGCACGGCGCCAGCGGCTGGTGAACTCACCCGTGCTCATGATCTTGTCCCGGATCTCGGGTTCGGCCAGATAAACTGTCATATAGGTATTGTGACTTCCACCCCGTCCTGTTTCGGCGAAAATGCCCTTGACCAGCTCTTCGCGGCCGCTCTCCTCAATGACTTTCCTGGCCCCCTCGTACATACGGTTCATGGCCCCTGCGGTCTTGGTGACGGGTGAGCCGTAGGGCAGAGTGGCCGTGCCCCTGGCAAAGTCGGACTCGATCTTGGGGAACAAGCCGAACCCCATCCGACCGCTGGCCGCATAGGACAGGGCCAGTATCAATATGGAAAGGGAAAAGGCCACAACGAGGTAGCGCCTGGTAAGGAGAAAGTCGAGAAAGGGCCCGAAACGGTTCCTGACCATATTCGAGAAGCTTCTGCTGAACGCTTGTTGATGGTTGTTGAGCCATGCTCTGACCCCCCGCAGCTGCCTCTCCCTCTGGCGCCCAAGGTGGGCGGGGAGGATAAATAGAGATTCGGCCAGGGAGATCAGGAATACTACGCTGACAACTACAGGTATCATCTTGAATATCTTCCCCATCATACCCGGTATGAAATAGAGGGGCATAAAGGTCACTATGTTCGTGAGGATACTGAAGGTGACAGGCACAGCCATCTCGCGGGCGCCCTTTATAGCCGCATCCGGAAAAGAGTCCCCCTGCTGGTAATAGTAATAGACGTTCTCGCCAACTACGATGGCATCATCGACAACAATCCCAATGGCGATGATATAGGCGAAAAGGGTGACCATGTTGATGGTAATATCCATTACCGGGACAAGAAGTAGTGAACCCAGAAAAGAGATGGGAATGCCCAGCATCACCCAGAAAGCCAGGCGAAGCTCCAGGAAAAGGCCCAGGATAAGAAGGACCAGGACGATACCCAGGCTGCCGTTTCGAAGAAGGAGACTCACGCGCTGCCGGTATATCTCCGACCTGTCTCTCAGGATCTGGATAGAGATCCCTTCGGGAAGACTTGGCTTGAGGATATTCAGCTGTTCCTTGACCGCCGCGGCAACCTGAAGCGGGGTCTGCCGGCCGATACGGTAGATCTCCAGCATGACTGCCGGTTTGTTGTTGAATACGGCGAATCTGTCTACTTCCTCGTAGGAGTCCTTTACGGTGGCGATATCCTCCAGGAAGACCGCAGTTCCGTCACTGGATGAAATGACGGCAGTCCTGGCGAACTGGCTGCCGTAATCCCGTCGCTCCTTCATCCTGATAAGGATCTCGCCGCCCTGGGTTTTTATTCCGCCTCCGGGAAGGTCAACAGACGCCTCCCTGAGACGTTGAGCGATCTCGTCCAGGGTCAGGTTGTAGCGCCGGAGGTTTTCCTGGGGCACCTCTATGCTTATCTCAAGGGGCCTGACCCCAGCCAGCTCTATCTGGGTGATGTCGGGGTCCTGGAGAAGCTGATCTCTCATCTGTTCGGCAAGTTCATGAAGCACGGCTTCATCGGTCTGACCGTACAGAACAAGTGAGATAACCTCCATCCTATGTGAGACGGTCGTTATGACCGCATCTTCCGCCTCCTCAGGAAAAGTGGTGATCCTGTCGATTTCACTCTCGATATCCCGGGCCGCCTTCTGCAGATCCTCCCCTTCCTGGAGTTCAACAGATATGATGCCCACATTCTCACTCACCCTTGAACTGATCTCACGAACGCCATCGATCCCCCTGATAGACTCTTCAACCGCGAGGACAATTCCCTGCTCGATCTCCTCAGGGTTGGCTCCGGGATAGGGGAGCAGGATCCGGACAATGTCCGCCTGCGTGCTGGGAAATACTTCCTGCCTGATAGTTCTGAGCACCAGGAGGCCGCCAATGAGACAGAAAGCCATGATCAGGTTGGCAGCCACAGAGTGGTTAGCCATCCATGCGATGGGCCCCCGATGAATATCTTTTGACTCAGCCTTTATCTTCATCTGTCTTCCGTGGCGGTCCTGTTCTGCTGCGACCCGGGCGGGTTTTCCCCCTCAATGTTCAAGACTTCGACCCTCAGCTTCATACCCTCTACCGGGGCGGGAATATCCGAGATGATCAGACGTTGTTCCGGATCCAGACCTCTTGCGAGAACACGGTCCGCATCGCGCCAGACGATATCCATAGTCACTGATCGAAGACGGTCATCCGCGTCAGCTATCCAGATCATGTTGCCGTTTCGTAACAAGCTTCGAGAGATGGAAAAGACATCATCCAGAGTCCTCCCGCTGATTTCTATACGAACATACTCTCCCAGCAGGACAGGCTGCCGCCTGTCAACTGGCTTTTTCAGGTCCAGAGGGTCAGACATCTCAATAAGGAGGCGTGCGAGGCGACCCCCGGGCTCCAGGTCGCTCAGAAGTTTTTTAACCCTCCCGGACCTCACACCGCCGGTTCCTGTGTGGATTTTTGCGGTGGCCCCGGAATTACTGTCTTCTTCAGGAAGCTTGACCCATTTAATCTGATCAACAGGTACAGTCGCCTTTATCCAATAGGCATCAGTTCCCACTAACTGGGCCAGGGTTGTCTGTGGTGTTGCCTGGTCACCAACATCGACCTCGGCTGATTTGATGATCGCATTGAAGGGTGACCTGATCACAGTACGAGAAAGATCAAGCTCAGCCTTGGCGACTTCGGCCCTGGCTGCTTCGAGCCGAGCAAGCTTCTCTCGCAGATGGGGCTGGCGGAGGGCGAGCTCTCTGTCGAGGTCGGAGGCTTCCTTTTCCAGGTCCAGCAGTTCCCATTCCCGCTTTGCTATGTCCTGCCTGCCCCGCTCGACCGACAACTCGTACCTGGCACCCTCCAGATTGGCCTTGCTCGCGATCAGAGCCAGTCTGTAATCCTGCGGGTCTATCTTTATGAGAATATCGCCCCCAGAAACCAGACCTCCCTCGACAAGCTCAGGATGGGTCCACACAACCTCGCCGCTTACCCGAGCCTGAAGGTTTACCTGGACAGCGGGAATCACGGTACCCATCACGGGAACAAATATCTTCTGACTTGAAGGAACCAGTTCCCGCGTATCTACCATCAACTCTGTTACAGGCGGTTTTCTTCTCTGCGGTTTGGGACGTTTTTTGAGCATATAAAATGAAGCGGCAACTGCAGTTACCAGGATGATAATTCCGACAGCAGTCAGAGTGATCTTTTCCCTGGAAGTGAGCTTTTTTCCATCGGTCTGTTCCGTCATTCTATCACTCTCCTGAACTGTCGAGTTCGTCCCACATCCACGATCCACCCAAGGCACGATAGAGCTTGACGCGGTAGGTCAATCTCTGGAAACGAGCCTGCACAAGATTTCGCTCGAGCTGTTGAGTCGAAGTCAGGGCGCTGAGGACAGGGAGGTAATCATTGAGCCCTTTGCGGTATCGCTGGAGTGCTTCTGTAAGAGCGCTGCGTACTATTTCAAGCCTGTCGGACAGGGCAGAGATGTACTCGGTCTGTTTGCCCTCGTTTACCAGGGCGTCCTCAACTTCCCTGATTGCAGTCAGCACAGCCAGCCTGTAGGCCGCAAGTCGCTCATCCACCAACTGAATCCGTCTTCTTGCCTCGGCGCTCCTGTTTCCCCCGTCGAAAAACGGAGCCGTTATGCTCGCTGCGAGGGTTCGTATCCAGTTGTCAAAGAGCAGCGACCACTCGCCGGCGCTGAAACCCGCAGAACCCGTTAACCTCACTGCCGGCAGGCGGTCAGCCCGTGCGGCGCTGACCATCCAGTCCGCAGACTTCAGCCTCAGGCCTGCGGCCCTGACATCCGGCCGCCGTGAAAGCAGATCGGCAGGGATACCAGTATCCGGTATGGACCCCACCTCTGGAAGATGAGCGCTCCCGAAGCTGAGCCTGGCGCGGGGAGGTTTGCCCAGCAGGACAGCAAGCTCATGCTTAAGGGTCTGCAGCTGTGCTTCCAGGAGGGGAATAGACGATTCAGTTTCCTTGACCGCCTGGCGCTGCTGGAAGACATCCAGGACAGTGGCTGCTCCCTTTCGAAAGCGAAGCTCTATAAGCTCCAGCGTTATGAGGTTGGTCTCCAGCTGGTTGCTTATCAGCTCCAGCTGCTGGCTGATGGAGATTATCTCCAGCCACTTCAGAGTTACCTCTGATGCTAGGGTCAGAGCCGCTGTGTTTAATTCTTCCCGGGATACTTCCATATCAAAACGCGCGGATAAATATTTGCTCTTCACCTCTCCCCAGAGGTCAAGCTCGTAACTGGTGGCCAGACTCAGGGCCCTTTTCTTTTCCGTGCTTGTGGAAACAGAGGCGGTGCCGGTGTCGGTGCGCCTGCGTGTGTTGGATATTTCGGATGTTAACTGCAAGTCAGGCCAGCGGTCCGAACCAGCCTTGGCTACCAATGCCCGGGACTGCTCCAGGCGAGAATAGGCCTGCTTCAGGGTCAGGCTGTCCTTCAGGGCTTCTTCAACCAGGCTGTTGAGTTCGGCCGACCCGAAGGATTCCCACCAGCGTTCCGGAGAGGGAGCGCTGGTTTCATAAAGAGTGAAGGTTTGCGGCAGTTCAAGGGGAGCATGTGGGCGCTGTTCAGGTGCATAGGTAGCGCAGGAACTTGCCAGCATCAGTACTATCAAGAGGACGTACCACACCCTGGAGCCTTTGACAAACGTGGTAGAAGCAGGAGTAAAAAAAGAGGATGGGCCGTTTTCTGTCGAGGTAACTTTCAACTTTCTCCTGGTTGAACTCTGGTGATGATCTTAAGATTCTGATAAATGGCACTTGAAAGGACTGATATGCGTCACCAGCAGCGTGTCGAAGTACTCCGACAGGCTCCTGGGTAATATTAGCAAAAAAACAGAGGTTTCTGAAATACAGGTTTGAATATCCAAAACAACATCGGTTATATTGATATCTTTACATGATATAATCAAATACAGCTAACCTTATGCACAAATATCGCTCAGTTATGAGCGGGAGGTTTTAATGGGCAAAGTGGCACTGGTTTTGAGTGGTGGCGGAGCAAAAGGGGCCTTCCAGATCGGGGCGGAAAAATACGCCCGGGAGGAAAAGGGATATAAATGGGATGTCATCGCCGGTGTGTCTGTCGGTGCCCTCAACGGTGCGTTGCTGGCCATGGAAGAGTATAAGCGCCTGGAGGCTATCTGGAAAACATTATGCGACAATAAGGTGTACACTGGGAAACTCAACTTGTGGACGTATTTCAAGCTTTTCAGGGGCGCAAAGTCAGTCTATGGAAACGATCCCCTTGCCAGGATCATCGAAAGGGAGATCAAACCCGAAGAGTTCAAGATAGACTTCAGAGTGGGTACTGTTTCTCTCAGGACCGGCCGCTACACTCTCTACCACCACGACAGCCCGGATATTAAAAAAGCCATTCTCGCCTCTACCGTTATGCCAATATTATGGCCGCCGATGTCGGTCTCTGATGAATGTCAGGATATGGTGGACGGCTCCCTCAGGCGATTTTCGCCCATCGGTGACGTACTTGACCAGGATCCGGAGGAAGTCTTCATCATCAACTGCAGGCCCAGGCATCCGGCACCGGTGGTCCATGAGTTCGAAAACGTGCTGGACATCGGTATCAGGACCATTGCTATAACCGGCAACGAGATATTTACCTCCGACATTCGCGAGTTCATCCACATCAACAGGAACGTGAGGGAAGCTGAGAAGGTCGGCCTTACCCTGCATAACATCAAGGGCAAACCCTACAAGTGGT
>JBGMRC010000035.1:0-10925 GCA_048061075.1 bacterium
TTTTGAGGAGGAGAAATAATAACCCCCTGAAATTGAGGGTCGGATCTTGCGGGGTGGGGTAAATGGGGTTATTTGAGATTCACCAGCTTATCGGGTTGGGTCGGTAAAATCTGGGCATCTCCCGAATAAATGCCGTTCGATTCCCGAAATCTGTCCAGCACCTCTTCTTTACCCAGTCGATAGGTGATGAATTCAGCATCGATGCCCTCCGGACGCATCCAGCTGTTCGGACCCAGCACTACAATAAGCTCGTCGAAGGCGACAGGTGCCGGGATCCTGACCGGAGTCCCTGTGGGGCAGTTCGTCAACCTGACCGCGACCCTGGAGGCGCCTATCAGTCCTTCATAGCCGAGACCCTTTTCCCCTTTTCCGACCGGTTCCATTCCGTATATCTTTGAGCAGAGATAGACCGCTATGTCATCGATGTAGTGTCTGGATCCAATGACACCGAGCTCATGTAGTTTCCCCTGAGCCGCGAAGAAATCCCTGAGCGCTGATTTTACCTTCTCATTCATTCTTGAATTGTATCAGAATTACAAAATTCCGGGACCGTGTCCCATCTTCTTACATTTGTAGCGATATCCCCAGAAGAAAAACTCAGGATTCACAGGGTTGCCTTTTAATCACGCTTTGTGCCGTCGCTACCCTATTGCGTAGCTATGTCGTGACAGGTCAGTGTGACTTCCTCCTTCGCATAAGCTTCGAAGGACAAGTCGCCTGATGTGTTTGAGTTATGTAAATACTTGAGCTCAGCCTTTGAATAGACAACAGTGCTTTGTTTTATAAGGCCTGCCCTAAGTCCCGCCGTTGGCGGGATCGAAGGGTTTACAAACTTCCTCTCAACAATATAGAATCTGAATAAGTTTCCGGTGAGAAATTGGGGAGCTCATATACTAATATGTTGCTGATCAGACCGCTTTTCGGTTGGAGAGCGGTTTTTTTGAAATTGTCCGGAAGTAGAATGTAACCTGAAATAGTGGTACCCAAAACACAATGGAGTACTTATTAAGTGGCTGACACGGTTATTATATTCGATTTCGAAACAACCGGACTCTCGCCTGACCAGGGCTCGAGGGTTACCGAGGTTGCTGCCGTGTCCATTAGGAATGGCAAGATAATCGATGAGTTTCAGAGTCTCATGAACGCAGGTGTCACTATTCCTCCGTTTATCGAATACTATACCGGAATTACAAACGAGATGATCAGAAATGCTCCTCCGATCCAAGAAGTTATGAATCGTTTCGCTGAGTTTATTGGAATCGATACACTGGTGGCTCATAATGCAAGCTTTGATCGAAAGTTTCTGGACTCGGAATTTTCAATGATAGGGGAAAAGCGTAAACAGAATATATGTTGTTCCATGAGGGTTGCCAGGAGGGTTTATCCACAGGCACCCAATCACAAGCTTGGCACCCTGGCTGCCTATGCGGGCGTAGAGGTCAAGGGAAGGCACCATAGAGCTCTTACCGACGCGATGATGACAACCGGCCTATGGCTGGAGATGATCGACGAACTCAGGCGACGCTTTCAGTTGAGCCATGTTCCCATGAACCTGATGTACGATATTCAGGAAATTCACACAAAATCCCTTCATACTTATATGTCCAAAAGACGCAAGGTAAAACCTTAGGGCCGTATCCAACCTCAGGTCATCAGGTCAGTGTGTCACTCATTAAGAGACACCGAGTGACACCGAGAGATTATTCGGCCAATTTCCGTAAATCAGAAATTCTGTTTTCCACTGACGGATGGGTTGAGAGGAACTCGGGTCCTCCCGTTCTCAGGTCCTTCTTTTCCAGCCGCGTCAGGAACGTGATCATCGGTTCAACGCCGTATCCGGCAGCCTGCATCCATTGGGATGAAATGGCGTCTGCCTCCTGTTCGAATTCCCGGGAGTACCGGGACTTAAGGAGCAGGGCCGGGAGTGTTCCAGCTGCAGCTGTAATTGAAGTTACATCTCCCAGGAGCACAGAGACCATTACAAAAACTCCGGTGCTCTGAAGAAGGGTTCTTGCGGCGTGGCGCATCTTAATGTGGGCTAGTTCGTGGGCGACTACCCCGAGAAGTTCTTCATCCCCCTCGACGAAGGAAACAAGTTCGTCGGTCAGAACCACGGTATACCCCGGGAGGGCGAAAGCGTTGGGGCCGAAGGGGCTCTTTCGGAAGACAAGTGCACGGGGCTCGGGCAAACCGGACTCGGAGACGAATTGATCCACGAGTGCCTGGATCCGAAGATGCTCGTCTTCATCCAGTTCCGACGGGTCCAGAAAGAACCGGTCCGCCTGTTCCAGGGCTCTCCTGCCGAGGGCGTTCACAGCCTCTTCGGGCAGGGAAAAGGCCGCAGCTTCGGCCAGGTACGGAATACCCTTAAAAGAGAAAACAAGAATCAGCAGAACTGTGATTGCCACTGCACCGAAAGCCGCTGTCCAGCGGCTTTCCAGGAAGTGGATCAGGCGGAACCTGCCGGCGCCGCCACCTGTTTCTTCCAGAGGGAAGAAGGCATCCTGATCCGGCGTGTCCAGGCGGCCGCTGCCTGGCGTGTACAGGGTTCGGCAGGTATTGCCCAGAGGCGGTTCCAGGATGCAGTGCCCGAGGTCGTAATCCTCGCAGACATTTTCTCCGCGAATGGATAGAACTTTCCCCCCTATTGTAAATGTCACCTCATGGGCTCTGGAGCTTTTCCCGTCAAAGTAAGTGCCGTGAAAGGTGGTCACCATCCAAAATCCCAGTCGAAGAAGTCCGCCGCAGTGTCGCCTACCGCATCTTCGTCGTAGACAGTATCAGCCTCGAAGGCATCCATGTCGCCGGAAAAGACAACGACAGTGCGAGTGATGATGTATCTGGCACGGCGGACCTTTGCCCAGGGTACCAATAGCCCCACGCTCAGCAAGATGGCAAGTAGGTTGGTGAACCGTATCCAGGCCAGATCCCTGGCCTTGAGGGAAACATCAAATTCTACCGGTCCCAGCCGGGTGTGTTTCCATGCATAATTGAAGGTGCCGGAATAGATATACTGCTGCACGAGGGTAAACAGGAGGGCAAATGATATAAAGGAAAAGAGAGTAATCCCCATAATACCCGTCTTCGAGATCTGGCCGCTCTCGATGACCAGGTGCGCTATCAAACCCGCCGACATTCCGATAAACAAACCTCCAAAGAAAAACGCTGCCAGCATCATGAAAACGGCGCTGGCGTAAATGCCGTAAAAGGGTTTCGCCTTGCCTCTGAAAGAGCCTGCAGTCTTTCCGTAGGCCATATTCTCATGGAAATAGCGCCGATGAAGGAAAGCGAAGTAGGGATAGACAGCCAAGAGAACAAGGGACAGTACTACAGACAGCATGATGATTGTAATGTTTGGAGCGGCGCCGGGTTCCGGCTTTATGGATGTACCTGAAATAACCGGCAGCATGTAGAAGATCAGGCTGAAGAGTGCGGCGAGGGGAAAGATTGCATAGGCTTTGTATGCTTCCCGAGGGCCGCCTGTAAAGTGGAACCGGATATTGCGGTATGCTGAGTTCCTCAGCTTGAAGCGGTGTGCCTTGTACAGAAGGTAGGGGACAGAACACCATCCGGCTATTGACAGCGCAAAGCCTGTCAGCGGGAAAAACTTGTTTGAGAAACTGATCAGCAGGATCGCTCCGCCTACTATAAGGTATCCCTTGAAAATGGTGCCGGGTCTGGCCAGATAATCAAAGGCCTGACCGTCCAGCAGGGTGTTGACGTGAAAGTACCGCCGGGTACGCACCTTGGCCCATGCCCCATATATTCCCAGGGTCAGGATTGTCAGAGTAATGTTGACAATCCATATACGGAAGAATTCTCCTGCAGTACCGGTGAAATCGAGGGGAAGCAGCCGTGTCTCCCGCTCTTCCGGATTCTGCTTTGTTGGCCGGGTGGGCCGGTCCAGATTACTGTTCGTAGCCCTCATACCAAAAAAAGTATCATAAATCAGGGTGTTAGAGAATGCTTTTTAAACCTCTCCTAAGGTTAACACAGGTTAACCTGATTGATTTGGATGAACAAAGATCGCATTTTGCTGTTTGGTTTATATCGAGAAGCGAGATGCAGCGCCAAGGCGCATTTGATAGTGCTGGGGGATGATACGGTGATTGAGGCGGTGAAATGAGGGTGACACCGGTAACTGAATGAGAGCTATGGTTTGATACGTTTTTCTTCCCTCAGCATCCTTCTGGCCGCCTCTGTCCCGAAGTAATCCAGATTTGGGGTGATACCCACACGAGGCAGGTGGAGTCTGTCAGCATCCCAGCATACCTGTATAGTGGTGTCGTCGTGTACATATCCTGCCGTGTGGTCGCGGCAGGCAAGCAGGAGAAGTTCGAGGGCGCTGCTGTCCAGGGTAAAACAGGTTCCGTGCAGGCCGAGTGCGAACTCGGCTGCCCGCGGGCCATGCTGCGGGTCGATGCTGTCGTTCCTCCTGCAGCTGTCGTGCAGGTAGGCGAACAGCTCCAGGACCTTGATATCCGCAGTGACCTCCCTGGCCAGAAGCTTCCCCGTTTTCAGAACGTCCATCCAGTGATTCCATCCATGAATCCCCTCCCAGTTCATAACATACTGCTCCCGGATTTCCCTGATAAGGCCGTCCATGTCGGTTATGGCTGATGTCATGCCGGAATCCCTGGAATTAAAGGTTGTTTAAGGCTAACTATGTAAATATATCATATCATGTCAGGATATCGGGAGATAAGTACAGGGGTCGGACCTGCCGGCCTTTGGCTGGAGTTTCTAGTTTCTAATTTCGAGTTTCTAGTAAAACCACCGGCTGTTGGCCGAGTAAGTTTTCAGGGGTAAGGTCATCAAACCGTCAGGCATACTTCGTGTTTTTTTAATCGCAGGGATTGCGCTGGGAATTTTTCTGTTCACAGGCATGGCAGACTCGGTTCGGGCCGAGGGCTACGCCCTTACTGTCTATGGCGGCCGCGTTACCCAGGAAACATGGATGGAAGCCCTTTCTTTGAATGTCAATTTCATCGATACCTATGTCGTGGTGGGGGCGTTGGCATGGACCATGGCACGCTTTTACGATGGTGCCCTCACTCTGGAGATTGAAGGACAGGTGGCTAAATATTATGGAGATCAGGAGCACTTCGAACTTAATTTTCCGGTGGCCGTACGCTGGCACAAATTTTCCTGGAATAGAACAGTTGCCACAAGCATCGCGTTTGGAATTGGGCCTTCCTGGGCAACAGAAGTGCCCGAAGTGGAGCTAGTGCTCAACAATTCAAGCCAGCAGTTTCTTGTCTATTGGTTTCTCGAATTCGCTCTCGGTCCGCCTGACACAAATTGGACCATGGTTTTCCGCCTGCACCACCGCTCCACGGGCTATGGCCTCGTAGCTGAGAGTGGTGGTGCCAATACGCTGGCTGCCGGTTTGAAGTTCCGCTTTTAGTGGGAGTAAGGGTCAGTGGGTGTGAGGGTCAGACTCCATA
Organism: bacterium; assembly: GCA_048061075.1. Lineage (GTDB taxonomy): Bacteria > BMS3Abin14 > BMS3Abin14 > BMS3Abin14 > BMS3Abin14 > SZUA-178. The sequence continues at coordinate 5,448 of JBGMRC010000035.1, forward strand.
TTCAAAACTGTTGATTTCACCCTCTCCTGACTTCTTTCACCAGTCTTCACTAAAGCTTCCGCCGTCGCTCTTCGAGCTTTGGCAAACAAGCCGACCTGACAAGAGGGAGAGGAGGTTATAAGGGAAGCGGCGTAATTTGTCGCATCCGTATGATAATAAGAAAAAGAACGAAAGAACATGATAGATTAAGTTATCAATTCGACAGTCATTAGCATTGGGGGTGCATTTTATGGGTCCATTACCAGACATTCTTATTTCCAAGGGTAGGTACCTCTCAGGGCTGAAATGCGCCAAGCTCCTGTGGTGTCAATACAACGACAAGGATATTTTCCCGCCCATAGATGCTGCCACACAGGCAAAGTTCGATCAGGGACATATTGTTGGTGAACTTGCTACCCGATTATTCTCCAATGGGATCATGGTAAAGACCGGCAGCCACTACGCTGAGGCTTTAGTCCCCGCAACGCTGGAGGCTGTTAAGGAAGGACGCCCTCTATATGAACCGGGTTTTGTCTATAAGAACGCTTATGCGTTGATGGACATCTTAAATCCAGTGGAGGGTGGCGCATGGGATTTATTTGAAGTCAAAAGCGCGACAAGTGTAAAGGATGTATACATTCCCGACGTCGCCATCCAGAAATATATCCTTGAGGGGGCCGGTCTGGAGCTTCGCCGCTGCTACCTGATGCACATCAACAACCAGTACGTACTGCAGGGTGATCTAGACCCGGCAGAACTCTTTGTCAGTGTTGATATTACCGAGAGGGTGGATGATTTCATTGACCAGGTCGATGGTGAGCTTGACGGGATGCTGGAGGTAATCAGGTCCAGAAAGTGCCCGGATGTACCTATCGGTGTTCACTGTTATGAGCCATATGACTGCGATCTGATTCCTGTTTGTTTTGGTTTTCTCCCCGATCACGATGTAACGACACTTTCCGGCCGGGTAAAGACCAGGTTTGAGCTGCTGGACCGCGGGATACAGGACATTAGTGATATTCCTGATGGTTTTCCGCTGAACAGTAAACAGCAGATCCAGGTTGACGCGGTAAAATCAGGAGAGATCCATTTCGAGGCCGGAGCGGCACGAAGATTTCTGGATTCTTTGGAGTATCCGCTGCACTTCCTGGATTTCGAGACTCTCTGGCCGGCAATTCCCGTTTATGATGGGACCAGGCCGTATCAGCAGGTTCCTTTTCAGTTTTCCCTTCACATAATGGAATCACCGGGATCTGAGCCGGTCCATTACTCGTATCTGCCGGAAGGAACGGAGGATCCGAGGCCTGAGATACTGAAAAGGTTGTCGCATCATATCGGGCCCACAGGGTCCATAGTGGCCTATAACGCGGGCTTCGAAGTGAAGTGCTTAAGACAATCAGCGGAGGCATATCCCCAATATTCCGACTGGTTCGATGTTGTTGAGCCAAGGATCGTTGATTTGTTAGACCCATTCAAGAATTTTAACATCTACCACCCGGACCAGGACGGCACCGCCTCCCTGAAAGCGGTCCTTCCCGCCTTTACCGGCATTGACTGGGGAGATGAAGGGGTTGTGAACGGTGAGACAGCTGGAACCTGGTTCTACAAAATCACCTTCGAGGAGACAACAGATGAGGAGAAACAGGAAATCCGCAGACAGCTAGAGGAGTACTGCAGGAAGGATACAGAGGGGCTGATCCATCTTTTAAATAAGTTGAGGGAGATGGTCAGGGATGCCTGACAGAAAAAGACTGGGGTCTGACCCCCTGATTCCAATGATCTACATCGATGCTGATGCTTGTCCCGTCAAGGAAGAGACTTACAAAGTAGCCGAACGATACTCTTTGGATGTCTGTGTGGTTGCCAACAGCTGGATGAGAACACCCCATAACGAGCGTGTAACGCTCCAGGTGGTTCCTGATGATTTTGACGCAGTTGACAACTGGATCGCCGACCATGCCGGCTCCGGGGACATTGTTATCACCGCCGACATCCCGCTTGCTGCGCGCTGTATCAAGTCCGGCGCCAGGGTCCTGGGCACAAGGGGAAAAGAGTTCACTGAAGCGGGAATCGGCGACGCCCTGGCGATGCGAGCCTTAAAGGATCACTTGCGCCAGGCAGGTGAGATCACGGGTGGGCCGGCTCCCATGGATAAAAGAAGCCGCTCCCGGTTCCTGTCCAAACTCGACGAGATTATTAATGCTATCGGCCACGCTTAGACGTGGAGTCCGGCTGGCCTATGGCCAGGGTCCAATTTCCAATGCTCTAACTTCTAATGCTCTAATGTTCTGAAAACCAACAACTTTCAACTTACAACTTACAACTGCGATATTGTATGATGCTCAGATGACCAGGAACATCAACGACATGACCAAGGGGTTCACCGAGGGTCAAAAGGGATCTGCGCTGGGGCTGTCCGCGTATTTCATATGGGGGGGGTTCCCCCTGTACTTTAAAGCCATATCTTCAGTACCGGCGTCCGAGATAGTGGCCCACCGTATTATCTGGTCGGCGGTTTTCCTCCTCCTGTTTATTGCCGTCAACGGGAAGGGCAAACAGTTTGCGGCCACACTGCGGGACCGGCGGGCCCTGGCGGTTCTTGTCCTGACCACTCTGCTTATTTCCGTAAACTGGTTTACATTCATAACAGCTGTTGCCTCCGGCAATGTGCTGGAGAGCAGCCTGGGATACTTTATTAACCCGCTGGTCAGTGTTTTTTTAGGCTTCATGTTCCTGCGCGAAAGGCTCACAAAAAGACAGTGGGCCAGTATCGTCCTGGCTGGTGTCGGGGTTACGATACAGACCGTAATGCTGGGAAAAGTGCCGGTTGTTTCCCTGATCCTGGCCTTTACTTTCGGGCTCTACGGATTGGTGAGGAAAGCGGCAAAGGTGCCTGCGGTAAAAGGTCTTGCCGTGGAGATGATCCTGTTGAGCCCCCTGATGCTCATCTACATGGCTTACCTGTTCAGTAATGGTAGGGCGCATTTCCTTTCGGGAGATACAAGGATCGATGTGCTCCTTGTCCTCGCCGGCCTTGTGACCTCCATACCCCTCATTCTTTACGGGGCTGCGCTCAGCCACATGCGCCTTTCTACCTTGGGGATAATGCAGTACATCGTCCCCACGGCACACTTTATCTGGGCAGTATTTGTCTTTGGCGAGAAATTTACCATGGCTCACATGATCAGTTTCGGCTTTATCTGGGCCGGCCTGGTGCTGTACACCAGTGAATCTCTGGGTGTGATGAAGCTTAAGCCTGCCACCCAGGCGGCGGGGCAGGTGGATTAAAGTGCAGGGGTTAGGGGTTAGGAAAGAGGAAGAAGGGTAGTTGATGTTGTTGGTTGTTATGGTTGGTTAAATGGAAATTGGAGATTGGAAATTGGAAACTTCAGCCAAAGGCTGACCCCCTAATTCAGATTGCGACGCACAGCCGTTCCTGGACCATCTGCGCTTCCCTCCTGCAGCGGTCGATATCCCATTTAAGCTCTTCTGACATAAGCTGGACAACACGCTCTGCAGCCTGGGTGGTGGCAGTAGTGTCTAAAAGGGCAAGGGGAATCCGACGGGCAAGTACGTCGATGGCGTGATGTGCAAGCTCATACCGGGCAGCGTATATCGCTTCTGCCTCAAGATAAGGGTGATTTTCGGCAAGACGGGCGCTGTAGCCTTCTTTTGCGATCTCGGCTACCGCGACAGCCCGGTCTCCGTAGGCTCCGTTAAGATGTGTCGCAACAGGAGGGTCGAATCCGTACTTTTCAGTGAGTTTCTTTGTGCCTTCAGGATCGTAATTGGCCCCGCCCACCAGGTAGATTCTGTCGGTCCGGCATTTCCCGGCGTGTTTCAGGTTGAAGTTCCGTACGACGTGATCGACCGTGTCCTGGGCCATTTTCCTGTATGTCGTCCACTTGCCGCCGGCGATCGTCACCAGGCCGGAGGGGCTGTGTTCGATAACATGGTCCCTGGTTAGCCTGGCCGTGTCAGAGGCCCTGGGATCGAAGATCAGGGGACGCAATCCCGACCAGGCTGCCTTGATGTCGGATTCGGATACACGAATATCGAAGTACCTGTTCAGATGGCGAAGAAGGTAGGATACATCTTTCCGGGTTGGGTGTGGATGTTCCGTGATCTCGGCAGGTTCGTCAGTGGTGCCGACGAGGGCATGGCCTTCCCAGGGCAAGACGAAAAGGACCCTTCCGTCCTCTGTCCTGGGAATCAGCAGCCCCGTGTCCGGAGGGGTGAAGCGCTTGTCGAGCAGGATATGGATACCGGCACTCGCCTTGAGCATTGGACGCGCGGCGGGATCGTCTATCCGGCGCATATTATCGGTAAAAGGGCCGGTGGCGTTGACAACAACACGGGCATAAACAGGCCAGACCTCGCCGGTGATGGAGTCAGTTACCGATACCCCTGAGATCCTGCCGTCCTCCTTGATTAATCCAGTAACACCAACGTGGTTAGCTAGAGTTGCCCCGTGCTCAGCGGCGGTCAGGGCTATGGAGATCGCCATCCTCGCGTCATTAAACTGACCATCGTAATACAGTACGCTGGCCTTTAAGCCTTCCGCTTGGAGCATGGGAAATCGCTCGAGAGATCGGGATCTGCTTAGAAGACGGCTGTGTCCGATTCCCATGGAACCTGCAAGGATGTCGTAGATCTTCAGCCCGGCAAAAATGTAGGGGACCATCATCCACTTATAAAGCGGAGTCACCAGAGGCAGTTGGTGGCAGAGATGGGGGGCCACTCGGAGCAGGATGCCCCTCTCTTTCAAGGCGTCCCTGACCAGATGGTACTGTCCGCGGTCAAGGTGCTTGACGGCCATCTCCAGGTAACGGACCCCGCCGTGGAGCAGCTTTGTGCTGCGGCCGCTGGTCCCCTCGGCGAAATCGTTTTTCTCCAGGAGCGCGACAGAAAGCCCACGGCTGGCTGCGTCAAGAGCGATGCCGCAGCCGGTTGCGCCGCCTCCGATGACCAGCAGATCGAAAGGCTTCTTGGTTTTTAGTTTTTTCAGGATCGTGGTTCTTTTCATTTTTATCTTTCAGAACATTGGAACTGCAGGTCTCATTTGTATTTTAGTAACATGTTAACATGTGTTAACCTGCTTCAAGCTGAGTAATAGACGTAGTGCACTGTATGATTGCAGTACCTTTCTTGTAATAACCGTTTAAGCAAAAAAGTGTTACTCAATGCCTGTATACCCTGTATTTCTATCATAAACAGGAACTTTATTGTATTTAGTAAAGTGAGGTCCGACCCCAAAGAACCTGGATAGCTCAGTTATATCAAGCCGGGGTTTTGGTGAATCACGAAGCGAAGCTAAAAGGGGGTTGCGAAGCCGAGTGATTACACCAAAAACCCGGCCTTATAAAAGATATATTCAGAAATTTCATCAACTAATCGGGAGATGAACCCTAATTTCTAATGTTCTAAACACCTGCTTACCCGATCGACTTCACGGTTTCCAGTAATTCTTCCAGGCCGACATTTTCCACAACGGCTTTC
>JBGMRC010000036.1:0-10905 GCA_048061075.1 bacterium
CTCGCCTTCGCAACCCCCTTTGAGCTTCGCTTCGTGATTCACCAAAACCCCGGCTTTATTTGCATTTAGTCATCATGAGTTTCAGTAAAGGGCCCTGAAACGAAGCGAGAAAAGTGTTGCGAAGCCGAAGGGGCTATTACCGAAACCCATTTACTATATATTGACCACCAGCTGATTTGGAGGTGGTCTGCTTTTAGTATATATTCGTTGTTCTGTTGATCTGTTTTTCCGTTATTCCGAAGAGAGGGTGATCAGAAATTGAAAAACTTCCTTACAGAAATAATTAGCAATGCGGTGAAAATGGCGGCGTCCGATGGTGGAGTGCCTCAGGACGAGTTGCCGGTCCCGATTATCGAGATAACAAGGGACAGGAAGTTCGGTGATTACGCTACAAACATAGCGATGGTCCTTGCGTCCAGGGTAAACGAAAATCCCCGGGTGATTGCTGAGAAGCTGGTGGAATGGATAAAGAAAACAGATGGGGGAAAGACTATCCATGACATCCAGATTGCCGGTCCAGGCTTCATTAACTTGACGATGACGGAGGATTTCTGGACAGGAACTTTGAAGTCGGTGTTGACTGAGGGCGCTACCTACGCCGACAACAACATCGGGCAGGGAAGGAAAGTCCAGGTGGAATTTGTAAGCGCCAATCCCACGGGTCCCCTTCATGTGGGCCATGGCCGAGGTGCTGCTCTCGGGGATGCGCTGGCTAACGTGCTTGCCGCTTCCGGTTATGATATCTCCAGGGAATATTACGTTAACGACGCCGGGAATCAGATCGATACCCTCGGCAGATCAGTGCGGGCCCGGTATCTGGAGTTGTTCGGCATGGAAGACCAATTCCCCGAAGAGGGGTACAGGGGAGAATATATCCGGGATATCGCGAGGACGCTCAAGGAAAACAGGGGCGATAATTACCTGGATGGTAAACCTGAAAGTGATACAGGGGAGATCGCAGAGTATGCCGCTGGGATAATTCTGGATGACATAAAGGATGATCTTGAGCAGTTCGGCATATTATTTGATCGCTGGTTTTCTGAGAGGTCGCTTTTCGATAACGGCGATGTTGACCGAGCACTGGAAGACCTGGAGGGCAGGGATCATCTTTACAGGGAGGAGGGCGCTCTGTGGTTCAGGAGTATGCCTCTTGGAGATGACAAGGACAGGGTTGTTATAAAGGCTGATGGATCGGCGACCTATTTCGCATCTGATCTTGCCTACCACAGGAATAAATTCAGCAGAGGTTTCGATAAGGTGATCAATATCTGGGGTGCCGACCACCACGGCTACATCGAAAGGATGAAAGCCGGTGTTGTTGCCCTTGGTAAGCACAGAGACGACCTGGAGGTCATACTCGTCCAGCTGGTTAACCTCCAGCGTGGCGGAAAGCCGGTGGCAATGTCAACCAGGGCGGGCGAGTTCGTTACCCTCAGAGAGGTGCGTGAAGAGGTTGGAAGAGATGCTGCCAGGTTCATTTTCCTCACCAGAAAAGCGGACAGCAGACTGGACTTCGATCTGGTTGTTGCCAAAACCAGGAGCAATGACAACCCTGTTTACTACGTACAGTATGCTCATGCCAGGATATGCAGTATCCTGAGAAACGCAGAGGAAAACGGGTTCAAATTGCCCTCCCCGGAAGAGGTTAGCCTTGGTGCGCTCAAGCTGCCCGAGGAGAGGGAGCTCATCAGGCACATAGCCGCCCTTCCGGGTATTATTGAGGGTGCGGCCATGGCACTGGAACCACATCGTCTGACAAACTATCTGAGAGATATTTCCACATCCTTGCACAACTACTATTATCATCATCGGGTTCTGTCCGATAATCCTTCACTGACTGAAGCCCGCCTGGCTTTAATGGTGGCGGTACGCATCGCCATCGCAAAGGGCCTTGAGTTGCTGGGAGTGAGCACCCCTGAGAGGATGTAAGGGTGTCTGCGGGAAAGAGAACTGCATCTCCAAAAGAATTACTGAGGTTGACACCTGGACAGTTCAGCGCTGCTGTGGCGGGTGTGGTTCTGGTGGCCGCCCTTTCCCTGGCGGTGGGTTATTATATGGGCCTGAAGTCCTCCCTTCGGAAAGGTGAGGGGGGCACCGATATCACCGAGGCAGGAAAAGTGCCGGAGATCGATAATGGCAAGGGCCCAGCGGATACACCCTCCATGAAAAGTAGTGCCCTCACGATCACCTTCTATTCAGCCTTGACAAAAGCCGAACCGCCGTCACGGAACGGGCCTGCGGTCAAGACCAGTGCTCAAAAGTCCGTTATCAGGAAGAAGAGGAGCCCGGCCCCGGCCATTTTGACCGGTGGCGGCAAGGGAGTCGTGGTCCAGGTTGCATCCTACAGAAAACGAGAGAGGGCACAGGAATTTCTCAGAACTCTCGGTGATTCCGGATATGCAGGTACGGTTGTTCAGGCAGACCTTGGGCCCCGCGGCGTATGGCACAGAGTCAGACTGGGTCCTTTCAGGTCCTCGGCGGATGCGAAAAAGGCCCTGGCTGCCCTGAGGGATGAGAAAAACCTGAAGGGATTCATCGTGCGCTGAGGCGCACAGTTTCTAGTTGAAAGTTGAAGGTTGAAAGTTGAAAGTGACTTCTGAAATACAGTGCCCTTAGCTCAGCGCCTATAGCCTGTTACTCATTACACGTCACGCATTACCCATCAGGGTCCTGAATTCTGGATTCTGGTTTCTGAGTTGATATAACTTTCAACCTTCAACTTTCAACTTTCAACTTGTCTTCAATATCAAACCCAACTTAAAGTAAACTCTAAAGGCGGGTGGGCTTTACCAATATATACCCACCGTTGAGATGGTCATTTAAAGTTCATTCTTAGTAAGCTTGACAGAACCTATTGAATTACCTATATTTTATGCAATGCGTTATGGGTAAAAAAGATTTGAAAGACACATTTATTGACCTTGAAGAGGCTGTAGACAAGCTTTTGGACAACAGGAAGGTGTTCCCTGGTGGTTCAAGGCTAAAGAGCACCGCCAGCGGAAAATCTGCCTCGGTCATTGATAAAGAGGCGGTCGAGCTTATCCGCAAGGCAATCAAGAGGCTCAGAGCTCTCTATTAGGATTTGTTTATTTTTCGATCTGGAGGGTAGATTTCCATGCCTGGAAGAGTAGACGTCGAAATATTTGGAAAAGTCTACACCGTCAGGGGTGAAAAAGACGCGGAATATGTCCGGAGAGTCGCAGAGTACGTTGACAGAAAAATGAGGGAAATATCCCAGGTTACTGATACTGTATCAACCTCCCGTATAGCCATATTGGCCGCACTGAATATCGCGGATGAATTTTTTGCTCTCAGGGAAGAGACTGACGAGCTTGAATCCCGCATGAAAAACCTGTCAAGAAAGATCGATAAGGCCCTTGAGGGCTGATGATCGATATATTGAACCAGCGGCGGGTCCTCTGATTCGCGATCTGAATCTCGATTGTCCTTGATGACCCTGGTTTAATTTGATAGATTATTAGTGCCCCTGCCCTGATCGTGGAGGCCTGTTGCTTTTGAGCCAACACTCAGAGAATGGGACTTTGGTAGTGGATGTGGTGAGCATGTTCGTTAACGCGAAAAGCCTGAAGCGTCCCTTATAAGACCCACTTGGTAGGCCAGGTTCAAAAGTTGAACTTCAACACGACATTCGGCGGGGGTTTAATAAGTTCCTGGACCGGTCTATTGAGGCCAAAAAGTCCAGTTCAATATAAAACTTGAAGATAACCTCTGAGATGGATTATCAAGTTTTATGGGCAGCGGTTGCCCTTTCAGATATACTTAAGCGCTTGGACATCTGTTAGATCTGGTTTCTTCGGATTCACCGGTCGGGAGCGTTAGAGTAAAAATAGATCGCCTTCAAGTTTAGAACTGCACCTTTTAAAGCCTCTTCGGTTCAGTTTAGTTGAACTCGAATGAACTGGGGGGGTTTTTGTCCCTAAGTCTGTCCCAGGAAAAGCATGAAATAAGAGAACGTATGCGTGCCATCAGGCAGGCTCTTTCTCCAAAGGATGTGGAGGGAGCAAGCTACAAGGTGGCCAGGTTCGTACTCGACCAGGAGGAAGTGGGCGAGTCCGGAACGATCTGCTCTTATGCCAGCGTTGGTAAGGAAGTTCAGACCAGGTTCCTGGTCAGAAGCTTTCTGCGGTCCGGCAAGAGAGTAACTATCCCGGATTGGGAAGGCTGGCACCAGGGCTCCGGAGTCAGGGTAGTTCAGATCAGCTCCGAAGAGGATATTCTGACCGAAGGCCGGATCGTACCGCAACCCCGGGTTCTCGAGGAGAGCATCGTCCCGGTCGAGGAGATCGAACTGTTCCTGGTTCCCGGACTTGCTTTTGACAGATCGGGAAACAGGCTCGGGATGGGCGGCGGATATTTCGACAGACTCCTTAAGCTTGCCGCTCCAGAAGCGACTCTTATAGGGCTTGGCTTCGAGTTTCAACTGCTCAAGAGCCTGCCTGCTGAAACACATGATGTTCCTGTGCACAAGGTTGTGACGTCTGTTGCGGCCAGATCCTGCGGGGACTTTTCATAGGAGGACAAACAAATGACTGGCAGCAATATACTGATATATTTAATTCTGGTAATCGCGGGGATCATTGCCGGTTACATTGCGAGGATATTATTTCAGGAGATCACAAAAAAAACCGGCAGCAGGAAGGCCTCGGCCATTATCGATGAAGCTTCCAGGGAAGCTGCGAATCTCCGCAAAGAAGCCGAGATTGAGGCAAAGGAATCCCTCCTCCAGTCCAGGTCGAGGTTCGAGGAAGAAACAAAAGAGCAGCGTAATAACATCCAGCGACTTGAAAAAAGGCTCCAGCAGCGTGAGGAGAACCTTGACAGAAAATTCGAGAATCTCGACAAGAAGGAGCAGGATCTCATTAACAGAGAAAAATCGGTAGCGGGACAGCAGAGAGCCATTGCGGAGAAGGAGAAGGAGTATCACAAACTCCTTGCTCAACAGAGGGAAAAACTGGAATCCATCTCTTCCCTGACAGCGGAGCAGGCCAAAGAGGAACTGAAGTCCATGATGGTGGAAGAAGCCCGTATTGATTCCGCAAAGACCATCATACGCATAGAGGAGGAGGCCAAGGAAACGGCAGACAAGAAGGCAAAAGAGATCATAAGCCTGGCAGTTCAGCGTTACTCGGGAGATTACGTCGCCGAGAAGACGGTAACCGTGGTTCCTCTGCCCAGTGACGAGATGAAGGGCAGGATAATAGGGAGAGAGGGCAGGAACATCAGATCCTTTGAGAGCGCTACCGGGGTTGACCTTATAGTGGATGACACGCCGGAAGCAGTGGTTTTATCGGTATTCGACCCGATCCGGAGAGAGGTTGCCAGGATTGCGCTGGAAAGGCTTGTGGCCGATGGGAGGATCCACCCCGCAAGAATTGAAGAAGTGGTCAAGAAAGTTGCACGGGAGATGGAGGCGGCTCTCAAGGAAGAAGGAGAAAAAGCTGCCTTTGACGTAAGCGTGCATGGGATCCATCCGGAGCTCATAAGGCTCATAGGTAAGCTCAAGTTCAGGACGAGTTATGCCCAGAATGTACTGTCCCATTCCCTTGAAGTTGCTTTTCTTTGCGGAATCATCGCTGGAGAGCTCGGGTTGGATATCAAGGATGCCAAGAGAATAGGTTTCCTCCACGATGTAGGTAAAGCCGTGGACCACGAAGTGGAAGGGTCCCATGCCCTCATCGGAGCTGAGCTCGCCAAGAAGTACGGCGAGCCCCAGAAGATCGTGAACGCCCTCGCCGCCCACCACGACGAGGTGAAGGCCGGCTCGGTCGAGGCGATAATCGTTCAGGCCGCCGACGCACTTTCGGCCGCAAGGCCCGGGGCGCGGCGTGAGATGCTCGAGACCTACATAAAGCGCCTTGATGACCTTGAAAGGATCGCAAAATCCTTCAAGGGCGTCGACAAGAGTTACGCGATACAGGCCGGCAGGGAAGTGAGGATAATGGTGGAATCCGAGGAGGTCTCAGATGAACGGGCCTCGGTTATGGCAAGGGAGATCGCCCAGCAGATAGAAAAGGAGCTGGCCTTCCCGGGACAGATCAGGGTGACCGTGATCAGGGAAACGAGGGCGGTGGATTACGCCAAGTAAATCCAAGATCCAAGGTCCAATATCCAGGATCAGGTTCCATGCGGAGAATTGTAATAGATCTTGGATCTGGGACTTTGGATTTTGGATCGGAAGCTTGGAATCCTAATTTGGTGCCGAGAGAGATCAATGACCGAAACTGCAACAGGTAACTCAATACGAATACTATTCATAGGTGACATCGTCGGCAAGCCGGGGCGCGTGGCCGTTAGAGAACTCCTGGACGGGCTGATCGACTCGTACAGGATAGATCTTGTGGCCGCCAATGCGGAGAACGTTGCCGGCGGTTTCGGGATAACGGCAAAGACCGTTTCAGAGCTCTTCGACTACGGTGTGAACGTACTCACCACCGGCAACCACGTCTGGGACAAGAAGGAGGGCGAAGGACTGCTGGCTGAAGAAGAAGCCCTGCTGCGTCCGGCAAATTATCCGCCGGCTGCCCCAGGGTCCGGTTACTGTACTGTATCCACACCGGGTGGAGTCAGGGTTGCCGTGGTAAACCTCTCAGGACGGGTATTCATGGAGTGCGTGGATTGTCCCTTCCAGACGGTGGACTCTGTGCTTGAGAAGATCGATGGATCTACCTCATGTATCATAGTTGATTTTCACGCCGAAGCCACTTCGGAAAAGAGGGCGATGGCCCTATACCTGGACGGCAGGGTCAGTGCGGTGCTGGGAACTCATACTCATATCGCCACTGCCGACGAGAGGGTTCTTACGGGCGGTACCGCCTACATCACTGACCTGGGAATGACGGGAAATGAAGACGGCAGCGTCATAGGCATCAATTATAAGGCCGCCAGAAAGAGATTTCTCTCCCATGTGCCGACACGCTTTGACCTGGCAAAGGGGATCCCGGTACTCAATGGTGCCATCGTGACCATCGATACCGGCACCGGAAGGGCGGAGTCCATCGAACGCATATCAAGGTCGCTTGACCGAACAGTCTCTCCCTGAGGCCGACAAATGGGCAGACCCGGCCCCCTTACCGTAACTGAGCTCACTCAGATGATCGCATCTACTCTGGATGCGGCCTTTCCACCCCTTTGGGTGGAGGGTGAGCTGGCTGATGTAGCAACCTCCACGAGCGGTCACGTTTACTTCAACCTGAGGGACGGATCGTCCCAGTTGAAGGCTGTCATGTTCCGCCGGACAGCAGCCAAGCTCCCACACGCGCCTGAAAACGGCTCCCATGTCCTTGTTTTCGGCAAGCTTTCCGTCTATGAACCCAGGGGTGAATATCAGATCGTGGTCGAGGAGATGGAGCCGAGGGGTATTGGCGCTCTTCAGGCTGCGATCCAGAAGCTATATGAGAGACTGGTAGAAGAAGGGCTTTTCGATCAGGAAAGGAAAATTCCACTGCCCCTTTTCCCGTCTTCGGTGGGCATTGTAACCTCAAGCACCGGAGCGGCGATCAGGGATATCCTGAAAGTATTCAGGGAGAGGGAAGCCGGGATAAGGGTGGTTCTTTCCCCGGCTCTGGTTCAGGGTGAAAACGCTCCCCAGTCCATTATTAACGCCATACGTTTACTTGAGGAGCACGGCAATGTGGATCTGATCATGATCGGAAGAGGCGGTGGCTCCTTCGAGGATCTGCTGGCATTTTCTGATGAGGGTGTAGTGAGAGCCGTTGCTGGGTGCCTGATACCGACGGTCTCCGCCGTCGGGCACGAGATCGATACAGTTCTGACGGACATGGCGGCCGACGTCAGGGCTCCCACTCCCTCTGCCGCAGCCCAGATGGTGGTAAAAAGCAGAACGGAGATCGAAACAACATTGAGGCATCTCATGTCAGGGCTGATATCCTCCATGCGATGGAAGATCGAAAACGCCAGGATGGTGCTTTCTACGGCTCGATCCGGGCTGGTGCCTCCGCAGCACAGCCTCCATAGGGCCAGGATGAGACTGGATGAACTGGGGTTCAGGATGCAGAATCAGGTCATGGCAACCCTCTCGGAGAAAAGATCGTACCTTTCCAGGCTGGACGGCCTCATTGCCTCCATGGGCCCGGAATCTGTCCTGAAGAGGGGATATGCCATTCTCCTCAAGGAAGACGGAACTGCCGTGCGCGGACCCGGTGATGTTGACGTCGATGAAGACCTGTTAGCCAGGCTCGCCGATGGTTCGATAGATGTTAAAGTGACGGATACTGATGGATGAACTGGTTCCATGTTCCAAGTTCCACGTTCCAAGTAAAACCAACAACTAAAAACTTCTAGTCTCCAATTTCGACTCTCAAAAAAAAGCCCGGGAAAATCCCGGGCTTTTTTGCAATACAATATATGAAACGATTATTAATACATTCCAGGTACGCCTGCAGGTGGCATTCCGCCTCCCATGGGCTCTTTCTCCTCGGCCTTTTCCACGATGCTTGCCTCAGTCGTTATGAGGAGGCCTGCGATGGAACCGGCGTTCTGGAGGGCAGATCTTGCAACCTTTGTAGGATCGATTATTCCTGCTTTGAGCAGATCGGTATAATCCTCCGCTGCTGCATCAAATCCAAAACCGACTTTATCGTTCCTCTTGATTTTGTCGGCGATAATAGAGGGCTCCAGGCCGGCATTGGCCACTATTTGCCTCAGGGGTTCTTCCAGGGATTTCATAATAATGGATACACCCACCTGCTGGTCGTCATCATCCAGCTTTAACTTTTCAAGAACAGGCAGGCAGCGGACGTAGGCTACGCCTCCACCGGGAACGATCCCTTCCTCCACCGCGGCACGGGTTGCGTGCAGGGCGTCTTCAACGCGGGCTTTCTTTTCCTTCATCTCCGTTTCAGTGGCGGCTCCAACTTTAATGACGGCGACTCCGCCTACGAGCTTTGCAAGCCGCTCCTGGAGTTTTTCCTGGTCGTAATCGGAGGTGCTGTCCTCGATCTGGACGCGGATCTGGCTGACCCTTCCCTCGATGTCTTTTTTGCTGCCGGCGCCGTCAACAATAGTGGTGTTGTCCTTGTTGATGTTGATCCTCTTGGCCTGTCCGAGATCTTCAACGGTGATGGCCTCCAGCTTGATCCCGATGTCTTCCGAGATAACACGGCCGCCGGTCAGGGTTGCAATATCTTCCAGCATGGCTTTGCGCCTGTCACCGAATCCTGGCGCCTTTACGGCGGCGCAATTGAGTGTTCCCCTGATCTTGTTGACAACCAGCGTTGCCAGGGCCTCACCCTCGATGTCCTCAGCTATGATCATGAGGGGCTTGCCCGCACGGGCTACCGCCTCAAGGATCGGGATGAGATCCTTCATAGCGCTGACCTTCTTTTCGTAGATCAGGAGGTAAGGCTCTTCCAGATCTACTTCCATGCGTTCGGCATCTGTAACGAAGTAAGGGGAGAGGTATCCGCGGTCGAACTGCATGCCGTCCACTACCTCAAGAGAAGTCTCCATACCCTTGGCTTCCTCCACCGTGATGACGCCTTCCTTGCCCACTTTGCTCATGGATTCGGCAATGATCTCGCCGATGGAGGAGTCATTGTTCGCTGAAATTGTTCCAACCTGGGCGATTTCCTTCTGGTCCTTCGTAGGTTTGCTGATCTTGTGCAGATGGTCAACTACCACTGCGACCGCCTGGTCGATACCCCTCTTCAGATCCATGGGATTCGCGCCGGCTGTTACGTTCTTGATGCCTTCACGGAAGATAGACTGTGCAAGAACAGTTGCAGTCGTTGTGCCGTCACCTGCGACATCGGATGTCTTGCTGGCAACTTCTCTGAGCATCTGGACGCCCAGATTCTCGAACCTGTCCTCGACCTCGACCTCCTTGGCCACGGTTACACCGTCCTTGGTTACCGTAGGGGAACCAAAAGTTTTTTCCAGGATCACATTTCGTCCCTTGGGACCAAGGGTAACCTTGACCGCATCGGCCAGGAGATTGACTCCAGCGAGGAGCTGCTTCCTGGCATCTTCATCGAATGATATGAGTTTCGCCATTGGATAATTCCTCCTTTTAATATCTGTTATCGGCTACTTTTCGATCACACCGAGGATGTCATCTTCCCTCATGATAAGGTATTCTTCTTCCTTGATCATGACCTCGGTTCCGGCATACTTGCCGAAGAGGATCTTGTCCCCTTTTTTGACGTCAAGAGCTCGTTGGGAACCATCTTCCAACACCCTGCCCTTACCAACTGCTACAATTTTACCCTCCTGGGGCTTTTCAGTAGCCGTATCGGGGATAATTATCCCACCCTTGGTTTTAGTTGACTCTTCGAGTCTCTTTACAAGAATACGGTCCTGCAATGGTCTGATCTTCATACGCTCTTTCCTCCTTCACCATGAAGTAGTTGATGATCCCGGCTGAGCAACTGCCCCCGGTATCTTCCGATGGTGGAAGAAGATAGAGACACGGAGCCGGAATGAACAGTTAGCACTCTTGCCAGTTGAGTGCTAACATGGGGAAATATAACCAACAGAGAAGAAAAATCAAGGGTTTGTTGAAAAAAGGTTACAAGTTTTTTCACCACAGAGTCACAGAGAACACAGAGTTTACATGTATCTAAGTATGGTAGTGTGGGGGTATGGGGGTTTACTCCCCTCCCCTGGCGGGAGGGGAACATATGGGGAGGGGGCACTATATGTTTTATTAATTTACCTGGCACTTGGACCCTTGAACACCACGCATAAGCGTGGCCGACGGGGCAATCCTGTAGTTTTTGATCTTGGATTTTGGACCTTGGATTATTAATCTTGGAACCTGGAACCTGCAACATGAAACTTGCAACTATGCCTACAATTCTAATAGAATACTCTGAATTAGGGGTAGTAAATCCGATCAGCACTGCGATGTGGAGGTGGAGTTGCACG